>NZ_JBHRWK010000101.1:0-22879 GCF_042647925.1 Amycolatopsis speibonae | reverse complement strand
CTGGTTTTTGTTCCGTCGCAAGAACAATCATCCCAAGCCAGAGGGCATTTGCGTACCCAGACACACCCCAAACACCACATCAACACCGGTGGATCCAAGCTCACCGTCCCCAATGCCACATTCGGCGCACACCTCAACGGCACGCCACGCTTGCCCTACCCCTCAAGAGAACCGTCGTAGCCACTCACGAGGCTTGATGCCCGGAATGTCCTGAACCCGGCCCGCGTTGTCGCTTCTCGTAGATCGTCAACCGAGAGAAGCGAGACACTGATGTCGTCTTTCGTCATGACCGCCGAGGAACGGGAAGCCTTCCTGAGCGAGGTCCACATCGGGGTCTTGGCCGTGGAGCGCGAAGGGCGGGCCCCGCTGGCCGTGCCGGTCTGGTACGACTACGAGCCCGGCGGCGAACTCCTGATCTGGATGGACGGCGGTTCGGTCAAGGACAAGGCGATCAAGAAGGCGGGCAGGCTCAGCCTGGTCGCGCAGTCGGAGACCTTGCCGTACAAGTACGTGACGGCCGAGGGTCCGGTCGTCGCCGACGACGCTCCGCCGACCCGGGGGCAGGCGCTGAAGATCGCGCACCGCTACCTGCCGGAGGACGAGGGGACGAAGTACGTCGATGGCGCCCTCAGCGACAACTCCGTGCTAATCCGCGTCCGGCCGGAGAAGTGGCTGAGCAACGACCAGGGCAAGGCCTGACGAACTGACGGTGCCCGGTCGCCGCAGGGCAGCGGCCGGGCACCGTCATCAGCCCGCGATCGGCTCGAACTCGACGACGCTGTCGAGCGCCTTGCCCATCGCGGCGTTCCCTTCGCGTTCGATCATGATCTCCACCAGCACCGGCCGCGAGGTCCGCTCGGCCTCCTTGCGCGCCCACTCCAGCGACGTCCGGATCTCGCCCGGCTCGGTGACTCGGGTCCCGGAGCAGCCGTAGGCCTCCATGACCTTGACGTTGTCCGTGCCGTTCTTGTCGTAGTGGATGTCGACCTCGAAGTTCATCTCGTAGCCGGTCTCGGCCTGCCGGATGAGCCCGAGGTACTCGTTGTTGAGCATGATCAGCACGAACCCGACGTCGTACTGTGCGGCCACCGCCAGCTCCTCCACCAGGAACTGGAACGAGTAGTCCCCGACGACGCCGACGACCTCCGCCTCCGGTTTGGCCTTCTTGACGCCGATCGCCGCCGGGATCTCCCAGCCGAGCGGGCCCGCCTGGCCGCAGACCTGGTAGTGCCGTGGCTTGTGCGCGCGCTGGAACTGCCCGGACCAGATCTGGTACAGCCCGATCGCGGTGACGAAGTAGGCGTCCTCGCCGTAGAACTCGTTGATCTCCTTGAACACCCGGGGCGCCTTGATCGGGGTGTCCTCGAAATCTTCCCGTCGCGGCAGGCTCTCCTTGAGTTCGCCGATCCGCCGCGGCCACGCGCGATCCCGCGCCGGGGAACGCTTCGACGCGGCTTCGATCAGCGCGTCGAGGAAGGCGCCGGTGTCCGACACGATCCCGAGGTCGGGCCCGAACACCTTGCCCAGCTGTGTCGGCTCGATGTCGACGTGGATGAACTTCCGGTCGCCGCGGTAGACGTCGAGGTCGCCGGTGTGCCTGTCCCCGAACCGCGCGCCGAGCGCCAGCACCAGATCCGCTTCGAGGAAGGCCGCGTTCGCCCAGCGCTGCGAGGTCTGGATGCCCGCCATGCCGGCGAACAGGTCATGATCCTCGGGGAAGGTCCCCTTGCCCATCAGTGTCACGCCGACCGGGACGCCGAGCAGCTCGGCCGCGGTCCGCAGCCGGTCGCTCGCGCCGCCGAGCACCACGCCACCGCCCGCGAGGATCAGCGGTCGTTCGGCGGCCAGCAACAGGTCCAGTGCTCGTTCGACCCTGGCGGGCGACGGCGTCGCCACGATGACCGGCAGCGGCGAGTCGATGCTGGAGTCCCATTCGATCTCCTGCCGCTGGACGTCGATCGGCAGGTCGATCAGCACCGGCCCCGGGCGGCCGGACCGCGCGATCCGGAACGCCTCCCGGAACACCCACGGCAGCTGGGCCGCCTCTTTGACCTGCACCGCCCATTTCGTCACCGGTTTGGCGATCTCGACGATGTCGACGGCCTGGAACGCCTCGGTGTGCAGTTTCCGCGAGTCGGCCTGACCGGTGATGCACAGGATCGGGATCGAATCGGCCTGCGCGGTGTAGAGCCCGGTGATCATGTTCGTCCCGGCGGGCCCGGAGGTGCCGATCGCGACGCCGACGTTGCCGGTGGTCCTGGCCCAGCCGTCGGCCATATGGGTCGCGCCTTCTTCGTGGCGCACGATCAGATGCTCGATGCCGCTGCCCTGCATCGCGTGGTAGAGCGGGAGGATCGCGGCGCCGGGACAGCCGAACGCGGTGTCGACGCCTTCGCTGACCAGGACGTCGACGACGGCCTGCATGGCGGGGATTCTGGGCATTCGTCACTCCTTGCTTTCCGCGCCGGACAGCGCTTCGACGACCTTCAGCAGGGCGGAGTGATCGAGCGAGCCGTGGCCCATCGCCCGTCCGGCGGCGACGAGCTGGGCGACCAGCCCGGTGATCGGCAGCGCGACGTCGGCCTGCCTGGCGGCGGCGAGCGCGATACCCATGTCCTTGTGGTGCAGGTCGATCCGGAAGCCCGGCGCGAATTCCCGCGCCACCATGGACTTCCGCTTGAGTTCGAGGATCCGGCTGCCCGCCAGGCCGCCCGCGAGGACGTCCAGCCCGACTCCGGCGTCCACGCCGGAGGCCTCCAGCAGCACGATCGCCTCGGCGATCAGCCCGTACGTCCCGCCGACCACCAGCTGGTTCGCGGCCTTGACGACCTGCCCGGCGCCATGCGGCCCGACATGGACGACGGTCTTGCCGACGGCCTCCAGGATCGGGAGCGCGGCGGCGAAATCCTCGTCGTCACCACCGGCCATGATGGACAGTGAAGCTTGCTCCGCACCGGCCTGACCACCGGAAACGGGCGCGTCCAGCACGCGGATCTCCCGTTCCCCGGCCCGTTCGGCCACTTCGATGGAGGTCTCCGGCCGGATCGTGCTCATGTCGATCAGCAGGGTGCCCGGTTTCGCCGACTCCAGCACTCCGCCCGCCGCCAGCACGACAGCCTCGACCTGCGGGTGGTTCGGCAGCATGGTGATGACGACTTCGGCGCCGGCCACGGCGTCCGTCACCCCGTTCGCCGCCCGGCCACCCGCCGCCTCCAGCCTCGCGAGCGCGTCGGCGTTCGTGTCGAATCCGCTCACCTCGTGGCCGGCGGCGACGAGATGTCCCGCCATCGGCCCGCCCATGATCCCCAGGCCGATGAATCCCAGCTTGGTCATGCCAGTCCCCTTCGTTCGAAAGGCAGCCACGACAGCGATTCCGCGCTCGGCCCGTCGGGTTTGTACTCCACGCCGACCTGCCCGCGGTAGCCCGCCGTCTGCAGCTTCTCCAGGTATCCCTCGATGTCCAGCGTTCCGGTCCCCGGCTGGTGGCGTCCTGGGGCATCGGCGATCTGCACGTGACCGATCCGTCCGGTGTGGACGGTCGTGACCGTGTCGAGGTCGTCTCCGTTGACCGCCAGGTGGTACAGGTCGGCCAGCAGCTTCACGTTGTCCCGCCCGAGTTCGTCGAGCACGTTCAGGACATCGTCCGCGGTCTTGAGCGGGTACTTCTCCGCACCCGACAACGGTTCCAGGACGATCTCCGCGTCGATCCGCGCGGCCGCGTCCGCCGCGAGCGCCAGGTTCGACAGGCCGAGCTTGTCCTGCCCCGCCGGGTCCGCGCCGTCGATCCGGTTGCCGTAGAGCGCGTTGAACCGGCGGCACCCGAGCCGTTCGCCGAGGTCGATCGCGGAGGCGACACCGCGGGTGAAGTCGTCCTCGCGGCCGGGCCAGGTGACCAGGCCTCGGTCGCCGCCCGCCATGTCGCCGGGAAAGAAGTTCAGCCCGGTCACCGCGACGCCCGCCCGCTCGACCGACGCCACGAACGCGTCGACCTCGGCGGCGTCCGGCACCGGCGTCTCGAACGGCCACCAGTACTCGACCGCGGTGAAGCCCGCCGCGCGCGCCGCCTCCGCGCGGTCGAGCAGCGGCAACTCGGTGAAGACCAGCGACAGGTTCAGCACGTAGGGCAGCGCATGACGCGAACCCGCAAGATCAGCCATCGAAACCTCTGCAATTTCGCTCTGCGGAAACTTTCTTTCGTATATCGAGAATAGCCCGCTGACCTGCCTACGGTCAACGGGCGGTATACCGGCGGGGTTCGAGGGGTGGACGCTGGACGTCAAGGGCTGCGGCGGCCGTTCGGTCGAGTGGGTCGTGCCGATACTTTCGCGTGATCGGGTGGACGGCACGTGTGATCAGACGGACGACACACGTGTCTGGACGGACGACGCTCGGCCACGGACGAGGCCACCGCGTGTCGTCCCGCTGGTCACACGCGATTCTGGACGTGCTGCCAGCCGAAGCGGCCCTTGATGCAGAGGTTCCCGTGGGTCACCGAGCTCTCGTGAGGCGAGGTGACCTTGACGATCTCGTTGTCCTGGACGTGCAGGGTGAGGTTGCAGCCGACCCCGCAGAAGGTGCAGACGGTGGTCGTCGCGGTCTGCCGGGACTCGTCCCAGGTGCCGTCCGCACGCTTGTCGTGCTCGCGCTTGAAACTCAGCGCGCCGGTCGGGCAGACCTCGACGCAGTTTCCACAGTAGACACACGCGCTGTCGGGCAGCGGATTCGCGAACTCCGTCGAGATCCGCGCGTCGAAACCGCGTCCCGCCATGGTGATGGCGAACGTGTTCTGCCACTGCTCGCCGCAGGCGTCGACGCATTTGTAGCACTGGATGCATTTCCCGTAGTCGCGGACGTAGAGCTCGTTGTCCACTTTGACCGGCTGGCGCACGGTCGCCGCCGTCATCCCGTCCGGGATCTCGTGTTCGCCCGGACGGCGCTCGTCACGGTCGTCCGAAGGCGGTGCGGGCGGCCCGAAACGCTCCGGTTCCGCACCACACTCGGCCATCCAGTCCGCGACGTCGGGAGTGGTGGACAGATCCGTGGCCGAACCCAGCAGCTCCAGCACCACCTTGCGGCTGAGCCGGGTCCGGTCGGTCTCGGTCCGCACCACCATCCCCGGTTCCGCCTTGCGGGAGCACGACGGGACGAGCGTGCGCGATCCTTCGACCTCCACCATGCAGACCCGGCAGGCGTTCGCCGGTTCGAGTGTGTCGCCGTAGCACAGCGTCGGGACGTTCTTGCCCGCCGCGGTACAGGCGTCGAGGATCGTCGAACCTTCCGGAACTCTGACCGCCTCACCGTCCACAGCGAACTCGACGAGCCGGCGCGGGAGTCCTATTTCGACGATGGTCACGATCGCTCCTCCAGTACGCCGAGCCGGTCGATCGCCGACTCGATGGCGTTCCAGGCGGTCTGGCCCAGTCCGCAGATGGACGAATCCCGCATCACCTGGCCGACTTCGCGCAGCAGCGCGAGATCGTCGCCGCCGGTACTCGGCCTGCGACCGCCGACGATCCGGTGCAGCGCCTCCTCCTGCCGCACGGTCCCGATCCGGCACGGGACGCACTGCCCGCACGACTCGTCGCGGAAGAACGCCGCGATCCGCACCAGGAATCCGCCGAGGTCAGCCTGGTCGTCCAGTGCCAGCACGACACCCGAGCCGAGTGTGGTGCCTGCCTCGCGAGCGTCCTCCATGGTCAACGGCAGGGTGGTTTCGTCCGGGCGTACGAAACCACCCGCCGCGCCGCCGAGCAGGATCGCCCGGAGTTCACGGCCTTGCGGCACTCCCCCGGCGAGTTCGAGCAGTTCGCCCAGCGTCGTCCCGAACGGCACCTCGTACACACCGGGACGCCGCACGTTGCCGGACAGGCAGAACAGCTTCGGTCCGGCCGAGCGCTCGGTCCCGACGCGGCGATATGCCTCGCAGCCCTCGGTGAGGATCAGCGGGACGTTGACCAGGGTCTCGACGTTGTTCACCACCGTCGGCTTGCCGAACAACCCCTTCTCCACCGGGAACGGCGGTTTGGTCCGCGGCTCGCCGCGGAAGCCCTCGATCGAGTTGAAGATCGCCGTTTCCTCGCCGCAGATGTAAGCGCCCGCGCCCCGCCTGATCTCGATGTCGAACGAGAAACCGCGGCGCCCCATGATGTTCTCGCCCAGGAAGCCTCTTTCCCTCGCGACCTCGATGGCGGTCCGGAGCACCTTGAGCGCACGCGGGTACTCGCCGCGAAGGTAGACGTACCCCTTCTGCGCCCCGATGGCGAACGCGGCGATCGTCATCGCCTCGACGAGCGCGAACGGGTCCCCCTCGATCAGCACGCGATCCTTGAAGGTGCCCGGTTCGCTCTCGTCGGCGTTGCAGACCAGGTACCGCGTCCGCTCGGCCTGCCGCGCGGTGGCGTCCCACTTGCGGCCGGTCGGGAACGCGGCCCCGCCCCGGCCCATCAGCCCCGAATCGGTCACTTCCCGGACGACTCCGGCGGGTCCGAGCAGCATCGCGTTCCGCAGGGCCGCGTAGCCACCAGCCGCACGGTAGGCGTCAAGGCTCCCCGGGTCGACGACGCCGACCCGGCGCAACAACCGCAGTCCCGGTTCCCCTTGTTGCGGAACGGAAACCGGCGCTTCTTCCGGTTCGGAAGCACGGACGAACTGGCCCGGAGTCGCGGGTGCGAGCAGCCGCTCTTCCGGCGGGTCGCCCGCTTGGAAGACCAGCGCGGCGGGTGCGCGTTCACAGACGCCCAGGCAAGGACTGCGCTGCCATGTGAACCCCACCGCGCCGTCGGTCTCGGTCAGGGCTTCGCACACCGCCTTCGCGCCGTTCACCCGGCAAGCCAGATCCGTGCAGACGTGGATCACGCGCGGCGGCCGCTCCTTGAGGGAGAACAGAGCGTAGAAGCTCGCCACCCCGTACGCCTCCGCCGGAGGGACGTTCAGCCGACGGCAGATGTGGTTCAGCGCTCCCTGGCTGATCCAGCCGACCCTGTCGTTCACCGCGTGCAGGGCGGGCAGCAACTGATCGCGGCCTTCGGCTCCGAGCGCGTCGACCGCGTTCCGTTCGGCGTCCGTCGGTTCGGCGTTCAGGAAGCGCAGGTCCATTCCGGACTCCTCACACGGTGGCGGGCAGCTTCTCGACCCGGATCGCGGCGGCCTTGTACTCGGCCGTCCCCGCGACCGGGCAAGTCGCCTCGATGGTGATGACGTTGACGTCGATCTCGTCCGGGAAGTGGAAGGTCATGAACGCCAGACCCGGACGCAGCCCCTCGTCGATCCGGACCGGCGCTTCGATCTCGCCCCGGCGGGACGAGATCCGCACGACCTCGTCCTCGCTGACGCCGAGCTTGACGGCGTCGGCCGGGCAGAGGTCGAGGGTCTCCCCACGACGCAACGGCGACGGGAACCCGCCGGACTGGACGCCGGTGTTGTACGAGTCCAGCCGTCGTCCGGTGGTCAACCGGATCGGGAAGTCCTCGGTGAGCAGGTCGACAGGCGGGCTGTGCTCGATCACGGTGAACGGCGCCGGGCGGCCGCGTTTCGCCGGGTCTTCTTCCCAGAGGCGCCCGTGCAGGAACGTCGGTTCGAGCTCGTCCTCGCGGTAGCAGGGCCATTGGATGCCGCCGAGTTCCTCCAGCCGCGCGTAGCTCATCCCGGCGTGCATCGGCGACAACGTCCGGAGTTCGTTCCAGACGTCCTCCCCGCCCTGGTAGTGCCAGTCGTGGCCCAGACGGCGGGCGAGTTCGCACAGCAGCTGGATGTCGTCGCGGGCGCCTTCCGGCGGTTCGAGTGCCTTGCGGACGCGCTGGACCCGGCGCTCGCTGTTGGTGAAGGTCCCGTCGGATTCGCACCAGGCCGCCGAGGCCGGCAGGACGACATCGGCCAGCCGCGCGGTCTTGGTGAGGAAGATGTCCTGGACCACGAGATGGTCCACATTGGACAGGCGTTTGATCGTGTGCTCGCAGTCCGCCTCGGACTGCACCGGGTTCTCCCCGATGATGTAGACGCAGGTCAGGTCGCCGCGCTCCATCGCGCCGAGCATCTGGGTGAGGTTGAGTCCCTTGTGCGGCGGGATGTCGGAGCCCCACGCGGCGTCGAATTTCGCCCGGACGCCCGCGTCGAGGATGTTCTGGAACCCGGGCATCCGGTCCGGGATCGCGCCCATGTCGCCGCCGCCCTGGACGTTGTTCTGTCCCCTCAGCGGATTGAGGCCGGCACCGTACCGGCCGACGTGCCCGGTCAGCAGCGCGAGATTGATCAGCGACAGCACGTTGTCCGTACCGTTGTGATGCTCGGTGATCCCGAGCGTCCACGACAGCTGTCCGCGGTCCGCGCGGGCGTAGGTGTGCGCGAGTTCGCGGATCAGCTCTGCCGGGACGCCAGTCGTTTCTTCGGCGACTTCGAGCGTCCAAGGTTCGACCGACGCCGCGAACCCGGCGAACCCTTCGGTGGCGCGTTCGATGAAGGCGGTGTTGGCCAGTCCGGAATGGATGATCTCGCGGGCGATCGCGTGCGCCAGCGGGATGTCCGTGCCGACGTGCAACTGGAGCTGCCGGTGCGCCCAGCTCGCGGTGCTGGTGCGGCGCGGGTCGATGACGAACAGTTTCGCGCCGCGGTGGACGGCCTTGAGCACGTGCTGGAAGAAGATCGGGTGGGCCTCGCGCGGGTTGCCGCCCCAGACGACGATGACGTCGGCGTCCTCGATCTCCTGGTACGACGACGTCCCGCCGCCGCTGTCGAACACCCGCGCCAGCCCGGCGACACTCGGCGCGTGGCAGGTGCGGTTGCACGAGTCGACGTTGTTGGTGCCGATCACCGCCCGGGTGAACTTCTGTGCGACGTAGTTCATCTCGTTCGTCGCCCTGGCACAGGAGAACATGCCGAAAGCCTCGGGCCCCTTGGCGTCGAGCGTGCGCCGGAACCCGGCGGCGGCGCGCTCCAGCGCCTCCTCCCAGGTCGCCGGGCGCAGCACTCCCGAGTCGCGGACCAGTGGCTGGGTGAGCCGGACGTACGGCTCGGTGTTCTTGCGCTTCATCGGGTTCCTCCGCTTCAGTGCGCTCCGACGGGAACGGCGTTCGCGGTCTGGTCGAGCAGGCCGATCGCGGCGTGGACGTGCCGCAGCGCGGGAGCGGGCACGCCGGTCAGCTCGGAGAGTTCGACGACGGCGCCGATGATCGCGTCGATCTCCAGCGGCTTGCCCGCTTCGAGGTCCTGCAGCATCGACGTCTTGTGATGGCCGACGCGCCAAGCGCCGTTGATGCGCTTCTCGACCGACACCTGGGGATCGCTGCCCGCGGCGCGGGCGATCGCGAGGGTCTCGTTCATCATCGTGGCGACGAGCTCGCGGGTGTCCGGATGCTCGCACATCTGGACCATGGTCGCCCTGGTCAGCGCGCTGAGCGGATTGAAGGCGACGTTGCCCATGAGCTTGACCCAGATCTCGTCGCGCAGGTCGAGTTCGACAGGTGCCTTCAGGCCGCCCGCGATCATCGCGTCGGCGAGCGCCGCGCATCGGGAGGTGACGCCGCCTTTCGGCTCTCCCAAAGCGAATCGGGTGCCTTCGAGATGCCGGATCACGCCGGGCTCCTCGATCACCGTCGAGCAGTAGACGACGCAGCCGATCGCGCGCCTCAGCTCCAGGACCCGGCTGACCGCGCCGCCGGGATCGACAGTCTCGACGCGACGGTCTTCGAGCGGATGTCCGGTGAGGCCGTGGAAGTACCACCACGGGATCCCGTTCTGCGCGGCGACGATCGCGGTGTCCTTGCCCAGCAGCGGCGCGATCAGCGGACCGCAGGAGGCGTACGAATTCGCCTTCAGGCCGAGGAAGACGAAGTCGACGGGACCGACCTGCGCCGGATCGTCGGTGACGTGCGGCCGGACGGTGAAGTTCCCGCGCGGGCTGAGCACCCGCACGCCGTGCGCGCGCATCGCTTCCCCGTGCGCCCGCCTCGCGATGAGGTGGACTTCCGCCCCGCCTCGGTGCAGCGCGGCCCCGACGTACGCGCCGATCGCCCCCGCTCCCAGAACAGCGACCTTCATGACGTGCCTCCCGCTCAGCCGAAAGCCAGATTGCATACAGTATCCTGTAGTCACCCTTGGCGCAATTAGTCACCTGGATGCGGTCGCTCGCGCATCTGAAGAACGCAAGTAGATGACGAATTGCGGGACGAACGGTGAAATGTCGGGATTTTGCATACCAAAACCTGTATCCTGAACCGGAACAAGTCATCCGGAGGTCCAGTGAGCCAGCCCGTTTCGCCCCTGCCCGACCGCGGCCCGACAGGCCGCCGTACCAAGGGCACGCTCAGTTCGGCGACGGCCAAACGCGTCGAGCGGCCGGCGCCGCTGCGCCAGGTCGTCTACGAAGCGCTCGCGGAGCTGATCATCAACCGGACCCTCGAACCCGGCCAGCACCTGGTCGAGGCGGACCTCGCCGAGTACCTTGGCGTGAGCAGGCAGCCGGTCCGCGAGGCGTTGCAGCGCCTGCAGAGCGAAGGCTGGGTCGACCTCCGCCCCGCGCAGGGTGCCTTCGTGCACATGCCCACCGACGAAGAAGCCGATCAGCTGCTCAGCGTGCGCACCGTGCTGGAGGCGCACTCCGCCCGGCTCGCGGCCGACAGGGCCGGCGCCGAACACGTCGAACGCTTGTGGGAACTACAGAAGACCGGCCTGGAGGCGTTGGCCGCCGAAGACACCGAAGGTCTCGTCGCGGCCAACGCCGCACTCCACGCGTTCATCACCGAACTGTCCGGGAACACCGTCCTCGCCGAGATGATCGGCATGGTCGATCGCCGGGTCCGCTGGTACTACACGCCGATCGCGCGTCCTCGCAGCCACGACGCCTGGCAGGAGCACGAGGAACTGATCAAGGCCATCGCCGCCGGTGACGCCACCGCCGCCGAACAGATCATGAGCAGGCACACCGAACGCACCCGGCAGGCCTTCCACGAACGCCCGAAAGAGGACTAAGCGGGGTTCAATTCCTGCTCTCGCCGAGGAGTCCGTGTCCGCGCACGGCCGGGCTGACGCAGCAGCAGGCTGAGCCCGGCCGCGAACAGGCTCGTTCCGCCCGCGAGGAAGAACGCGCCGCCATAACCCCACGCCACGACGACCATCGCGCCGACACCGGAGCCGACCAGGCCCGAGATCAGCTTCGAGCTGTAGACCAGGCCGTAGTTGCTGGCGTTGTTGTTCTCGCCGTAGAAGTCCGCCGTCATCGCCGCGAACAGCGGGAAGATCGCGCCGCCGCCGAAACCGGAGACCATCGAGGCCAGCAGGAACAGCGGCATGCTGCCGATCGAGCCGGACAGGTACACCGCGAACTGCGCGAGGCCGAGCACGATACAGACCATGAACAACGTCTGCCGCCGCCCGTAACGGTCGGAGATCCAGCCGATCACGCCGCGGCCGGTGCCGTTGATGATCGCCTTCAGGCTCATCGCCAGCGCGACGATCCCGCCCGCGAAACCCATCTCGTTGCCGAACGGGACCTGCATCGCGATGCCGAAGATGTTCACCCCCGCCGTGCACAGCAGGCAGAACCACATCAGCGGCAACATCCCGGTCCTGAGCGCTTCCCTGGGCGTGTACTGCTTCACCGCCGGCGGGTTCTTCAGCAGTGACCGGCGGACCCGCGGGTCGTCGGACACCTTCAGCGGGTCGACGTGTGACGGCCACCAGTTCTTCGGCGGGTCCTGGAAGTAGAAGCCGCTGACCGCGAGCACCACCGCCAGGAAGATCCCCACCACGAGCAGGACACCCGAAAAGTTGGAAAGGTCCATATAGGAGGTGAAGAGGAAGATGAAGGGCACCGAACCGTAGGCGAAGCCGCCGTTGACGAACCCGGTCTTGCCGCCCCGTCGTTCCGGATACCACTTCCCCACCATGTTGACGCAGGTCGCGTAGACCAGGCCCGCCCCGCCACCGCCGAAGAACCCGAACCCGAGATAGGCCCAGAAGGCACTCGGCGCGTAGGCCAAGGACAGATAGGCGAGCAGTGTGCCCGCGGCGCCGAGCTGCATGGCCACCTTGGCGGGCAACTTGCCGTTCTCCCGCATCTTCCCCGCCGGGAAGGCCACGATCGCCTGGAAGAACACCCAGACCCCGAGTAGCCAGAAGATGGTGGCGCCGTGCCAGCCGTGTGCCGCCGACAGCGTCTCCTCCGCCGACGTGAACGCGTATTCCGAGGAACTGATGGCCATCATGGCGACCCACGGCAGGATCACCATCGTCCATCGTGGACGGCCCATGATGTCGCGATCGGTTTCGCCGACCCGGTAGGTCCGGCCGTTCGCATCGGTTACTTCGCTGTATGTTCCGGGTGGTTGAGCCGCGGTCGATGACGTCATTGTCATTCTCCTTGGGTCGGTTGGGACCGGAAGGCCGCGGGAAGGGCCCGGACGACCCCACCCGCGACGTCGGGAATCAGCCGAGCAGTCCTGCCGAACGTGCCCAGCGATACTTCGCACCGAGCACGGCCACCGGTTTCTCCGTCGTGTAGGGATAGGCGACGACGCCGTGCTGGTAAAGGAAATCGCTGGCCTCTTCGACCTCGACGTCGCCTGCCAGCGAGGCGACGACGGGCTTGTGTATCCCCTTGGCGCGGTATTCGGACACCACTTCGGAAACCAGTTCCGCGAACACCATCGGCGGGGTGACGATGGTGTGCCAATAGCCGAGGATCAAAGCATGGATTCGCTCGTCCTCCAAGCCGAGCGCGATCGTGTTCCGGTAGGTGGCAGGTGGCTCGCCGCCGGTGATGTCGATGGGGTTGCCCGCCGCGCCGAACGGCGGGATGAACTTCCGGAACGCCGTGTCGAGATCGGGCGGGATCTCCATCAGGTTCAGCCCGTTGTCCACGCAGGCGTCGGAGAGCAGGACACCGGACCCACCCGCGCCGGTGATGATCACGACGTTCTCACCTTTCGGTGTCGGCAGCAACGGTATGCCGCGCGCGAATTCGAGAAGGTCGTTGAGCCCTGGTGCCCGGATGACACCGCTCTGCCTCAGGATGTCGTCGTAGACCTTGTCGTCGCCGGCCAACGCCCCGGTATGCGAACTCGCCGCTTTCGCTCCCTGGGTGGTCCGTCCCGCTTTGAGCACGACGACCGGTTTCCGCGCCGAAACCCGTTTCGCGGTTTCCGCGAACGACCGGCCGTCTTTCAGGTCTTCCAAATGCATCGCGATGAGTTCGGTGTTTTCGTCGTGTTCGAAGAACGTGAGCAGATCGTCCTCGTCGATATCGGCCTTGTTGCCGACACCGACGATCGAGGAGACACCCATTTTCGCCGACCGGCTGAACCCGAGGATCGCCATCCCGATGCCACCGCTCTGCGAGGAAAGCGCGACCCCGCCCTTGACGTCGTACGGCGTGCAGAACGTCGCCGACAGATTCTCGGGCGTGTAGTAGTAGCCGTAGATGTTGGGCCCGAGGATCCGGACACCGTGCCCCCGCGCGATCGCGACGACCTGGTCCTGCAGTGCGATGTTCCCGGTCTCGCCGAACCCGGACGGGATCAGGATGGCGCCCGCCACCCCTTTCCGGCCCGCTTCCTCCAGCGCGGCGGGGACGAACTTGGCCGGGATCGCGAATATCGCGACGTCGACATCGCCCGGCACGTCGGAGATGCTCGGATAGGCCTTGTGGTCGAGGATCTCCGCGGCCTTGGGGTTGACAGGATGGATCTCCCCCGCGAACCCGCCGTCGACGAGGTTCTTCATCACCGAGTTGCCGATCTTGCCCGCCTCGGCGGACGCGCCGATCACCGCGATCGACGCCGGTTTCATGATCCGCGTCATCGACGCCAGGATCTCCTCCTGGCTGAAGCGCACGGGCTCCCGCGCCGCTTCGGGGTCCACCAGGATCCGGACGTCGACGGCGGTGGCCCCGTCGGCGGTGGCCAGCACCGGGTTGAGGTCGACTTCGGCCAGCTGCGGGAAGTCGGTGACCAGGGCGCCGACGCGGGTGAGCACCTCGGCCAGGGCGTCCCTGCTCACCGGCTCCGCGCCGCGCACCCCGCGCAGGACCTCGGCGGCCGCGATCCCGTCTATCATCGAAAACGCCTGGTCACGGTCGAGCGGAGCGAGCCGGAACGTGACGTCCTTCAGCACCTCGACCAGCACCCCGCCAAGCCCGAAAGCGACGATCTTGCCGAACGTGCGATCGGTGGTGGCGCCGACGATCACCTCCTGCCCGCCGGTCAGCAGCTGCTGTACCTGGACACCGGTGATGCCGGCGTCGGCGTCGTACGCCTTGGCGTTGCCGACGATGGTCCGGAAGCCGTCCGCCACCGCGTCCGCCGTCGCGAGACCGACCAGCACCCCGCCCGCCTCCGTTTTGTGGAGGATGTCCGGGGACACGATCTTCAGCACCACCGGGAGGCCGATCTCCTCCGCCTGCGCGACGGCTTCTTCGGCGGTGGTGGCCAGCCGTTCGTGCGGGGTCGGGATCCCGTAGGCCTCGCACACGTCCCTGCCTTCCGGCGCGGTCAGCGACGACCGGCCCTCGGCGGCGACCTTCTCGAGGATCTTCTCGACGATCTCTTTGTCTGTCACGAAGTTCTCCCTCAGATCACGCCGGCCGCACGCAGCCGGTCCAGGTCGTCCGCGCCGTAACCGAGTTCGCCGAAGACCTCCGAGTTGTGCTCACCGAGCAGGGGCGAGCGCTCGACCTCGACCGGCGAATCCGACAGCTTCAGCGGGCAGCCCACGGTCTTGAAGGCACCTCGTTCGGGGTGCTCGACCTCGACGACCGTGCCCAGTTCGGCCAGCGTGGCGTCCTCGGCGAGTTCCCTGGTGGACAGGATCGGGCCGCAGGGGATGTTGTGGGCGTTGAGCGCCTCCATCACCTCCCATTTGGTGTGCTTCTCGGTCCACTCCTCGATCATCCCGAACGCTTTGTCCAGTTTGGACAGACGAGCTTCGGGAGTGGCCCAGTCCGGGTCCTCGGCGAGTTCGGGTTTCCCGATCAGTTCGGTGATGGGCTGCCAGCCGACCGGCTGGATGATCACGTAGATGTAGTCGTTCGGCCCGCCCGGCGCGCATTTCACCGCCCAGCCCGGTTGCCCGCCGCCGGAGGCGTTGCCCGAGCGCGGGACCTCGTCGCCGAACACGTCGTTCGGGTACTCGTTGAGTGATCCGTGCGCGAGACGCTGCTGATCGCGGAGCTTGACTCGGCAGAGGTTGAGCACCGCGTCCTGCATCGCGACCTGGACCCGCTGCCCTCGGCCGGAGCCGGTCCGCTGGTACAACGCGGCCAGGATCGCGGCGACCAGGTGGATGCCGGTCCCCGAGTCGCCGATCTGCGCGCCGGTCGCGGTCGGCGGCCCGTCCTCGAACCCGGTGGTGCTCATCGCGCCGCCCATCGCCTGCGCGATGACCTCGTAGGCCTTGAAGTCGGCGTACCGCCCGGGTCCGAACCCTTTGATCGAGGCGTAGATCAGCCGAGGGTTCAGCTCCGCGAGCCGCTCCCACGGGAAGCCGAACCGGTCGACCACGCCGGGTCCGAAGTTCTCGACCAGGACGTCCACACTGGACACGAGCTGCTCGAAGACCTGCTTGCCCTGCTCGCTCTTCATGTTCAGGGTGATGCTGCGCTTGTTGGCGTTGAGCATCGTGAAGTAGAGGCTGTCCACTCCGGGCAGGTCACGGAGCTGTCCGCGCGTGATGTCGCCGCGGCCCGGCGTCTCCAGCTTGATCACGTCCGCGCCGAGCCAGGCCAGGATCTGCGTGGACGAAGGTCCTGATTGGACATGCGTCATGTCGAGGACACGGACGCCGTCGAGTGCCTTTCCCATCGGTGATCCCTCCCGGCTACTTGTACATGGTCTGGTTCATGGTTCCGGGCGCGTACACGTCCGGGTCGATCCAAACGTTGATGAGCGAGGGCTTTCCGGACTCGCGGGCACGCAGCAGCGCCGGGCCGATGTCCGCGGGGTCGCGCACCGCCTCGCCGTGCCCGCCGAGCATCCGCGCGAACTCGTCGTACGGGACGTCGCCGAGCGTGTTGCCGACCCGCTGACGGCCGGTGCCGTACTTCGCCGCCTGGCCGTAGCGGATCTGGTTCATCGACGAGTTGTTGCCGACGATCCCGACGAACGGGAGGTCGAACCGCACCAGGGTTTCGAAGTCCCAGCCGGTCAGGCTGAACGCGCCGTCCCCGAACAGCGCGACGACCTCCTTGTCCGGCCGCGCGTGTTTCGCGGCGAGGACGAACGGGATCCCGACGCCGAGGGTCCCGAGCGGGCCGGGGTCCATCCAGTGTCCCGGCGCCTTCGGCTGGACGACCTGCCCGGAGAACGTGACGATGTCGCCGCCGTCGCCGATGTAGAGCGAGTCTTCGGTGAGGAACTCGTTGATCTCGTGCACCAGCCGGTACGGATGGATCGGGCTCGCGTCGGAATGCTGGAACGGCAGGCGTTTCCGCTTCGCCTTCTCCTCGACGGCTTGGAGTTCCTCCAGCCAGGCCTTGCGCGCCACCGCGCCGTTGTCGACCCGGCCGGTGGCCGCGTCCGCGACCGCGGCGAGCACCTGCCCCGCGTCGCCGACGATGCCGAGGTCGACGTCCCGGTTCTTCCCGACGGTGCGGTAGTCGAGGTCGATCTGCACCACCGTGGCCTCCGGAGAAAGCCGCTTGCCGTAGCCCATGCGGAAGTCGAACGGCGTGCCCACGATGACGATCACGTCGGCGTTGTCGAAGGCATACCTGCGCGAGAGCTGGAAGTGGTGCGGGTCGCCGGGCGGCAGGGTGCCGCGGCCGGCACCGTTCATGTACGCGGGGATGTTCAGCCCCCGCACCAGTTCGGTGGCCGGTTCCGTGGCGCGCGTCGTCCACACCTGGCTGCCCAGCAGGATGGCCGGCTTCTTCGCGTGGACCAGGAGGTCCGCGAGCTTCTCGATGTCGGCCGGGTCACCGGCGTTCCGCGTGGACGCCCGGTACCGGCCCGCCGAGGGAACCCGCGCCTTGACCACCGGGACCTTCGCGTCGAGGACGTCACGGGGGATCTCCAGAAAGGACGGTCCGGGCGCGCCGTGGTAGCACTCGCGGAAGGCCATCGAGACCAGGTCCGCCACCCGCGCGGTGTCCGGGACAGTCGCGGAGAACTTGGTGATCGGCGCCATCATGTCGACGTGCGGGAGGTCCTGCAGCGACCCCATCTTGTGCTGGGTCAAGGCTCCCTGCCCACCGATGAGGAGCATCGGGCTTTCCGCTCGCAGGGCGTTCGCGACACCGGTCACGGCGTCCGTCGTGCCCGGTCCCGCCGTGACGACCGCGCAGCCGGGCCGTCCGGTGATCCGCGCGTAGCCGTCGGCCGCGTGCGCCGCCACCTGTTCGTGCCGGACGTCGATGACCTTGATGCCCTCGTCGACACAGCCGTCGTAGATGTCGATGATGTGCCCGCCGCACAACGTGAAGATCGTGTCGACGCCCTCCGCCTTGAGCGCCTTGGCCACCAGGTGACCGCCGGAGATCAGGTCCGGAACGGGCTCGGAACCGTTGGTGCTGGCCTTCGCCGTGGTGTCCCCCGCAGCGGTGCCGGTCGTTGGCGCCATCGTTCAACTCCTCTTTCTCGCACGCCGGACCTCTCTGATCCGTGCGCTCGTTTCCGGTTCTGCTCCGTCCGCCCGGCCCCTGCTCGAAGCCCCTGGTCGCGGCAGACTGTAGATTGCATACCGTATGAGGTAGTCATAGCTTTACTCTTCGAGCGCTTCGGTGTCCAGGGCCGCAAGCAGGTTTCTCCACCACCCGCCGGAGGCCGGCGAGGTCAGGCCAAACCGAGGCGATCCGGACGGCTGTAGACGTTCATCGACGTGCCCCGCAGGAACCCCACCAGCGTCAGGCCCATCTCCGCGGCGAGGTCCACCGCCAGCGACGAAGGCGCGGAAACCGCTGCCAGCAAGGGAATCCCGGCCATGACGGCCTTCTGCACCAGTTCGAACGACGCCCGCCCGCTGACCATCAGCACCGTCCCGGACAGCGGCAGCCTGCCCTCGCGCGCCGCCCAGCCGACCGCCTTGTCGACGGCGTTGTGCCTGCCGACGTCCTCCCGCAGGCACAGCAGGTCTCCCCCGGCGCTGAACAGGCCGGCCGCGTGGAGCCCGCCGGTGCGGTCGAAGACCTGTTGCGCCGCACGGAGCCGGTCCGGCAATCCGGCCATCGTGGACGGTGTGATCGCCAGCTCGTCGCCGTCCACCGGCCAGGTCACGGTGGTCCGCACGGCGTCGAGGCTCGCTTTGCCGCACAGTCCGCACGACGACGTCGTGTAGAAATTACGCTCCAGGGACGCATCCGGCGGGTCGACGCCGTCGGCGAGGAC
Organism: Amycolatopsis speibonae; assembly: GCF_042647925.1. NCBI lineage: Bacteria > Bacillati > Actinomycetota > Actinomycetes > Pseudonocardiales > Pseudonocardiaceae > Amycolatopsis > Amycolatopsis speibonae. The sequence goes on along the minus strand of NZ_JBHRWK010000101.1, from coordinate 4,571 downwards.
GACGTCCAGCACGTTGTAGGTGTTGGACCCGTCGGCCGTCGCCCCCGCGCAGTAGCGGATCGAGTGGATGTCCTTGCTTGAACGGGAAACCCCTTCGCCGACAAGGAAACCGGCGGCCAGATCGAAGTCGTGCCCGGGAGTGCGCATCGTGATCGTCAGCGGCCTCCCGCCGACACGGATCTCCAAGGGCTCCTCGACGGTCAGGGTGTCCGGGCGGGTATCGGGCACACCGTCGACGACGCGGACCACGCGCCGTCTGCTCGTCACGCGACCCATCAGCGGACGATCGGCAACAGCGACTTCGGCCTTCCTGGCTGCGAGAGCCGTCCGCCGAGCACCGCGCCGAGAACGCTGAGCGCCCCCGCCACCGCGAACGCGCCGAGGTAGCCGTGCGTGGACACGACGAACGCGGCCAGGCCGACGCCCAGCACCGCCCCGACGGCCTTCGCGGTGTACAGCACCCCGAAGTTCTGCAGCGCCGACTCCTCGCCGAAGTAGTCGCGGACCAGCGACACCAGCAGCGAGTAGCAACTCCCGTTCCCGAGTCCCGCCAGCGCGGCGCCGACGACGAGTCCTGCCGCGTGATCGCCCGAGTAGAGCAGCACGAACTGCGCGATCCCGCCCGTGGCCAGTGCCAGGCGCAGGATCCGACGCCGGCCGAGCCGGTCCGAGAGCCTGCCGAGCAGAACCCGTCCGGCACCGGTCACCCCGGCGAGCACCGCGAGCGCGACGGCGGCCAGTACCGGCCCGCCGCCTTGGGCGGCCACGAAAGTCGCGAGATAGGCGACATCGAAGAGCAAGACGGCGGCGGCCAGCACGACGATGAGGTACATCGCCACCGCGGCGGGACACCGGAGCACCTCCCCCGGCCGGTACTCGCGCAGCGCGGGCCGGTTCACCGCGATCCCGCGGTTGCGTACTTTGTCGGCCGCCCACGCACGAGGATCCGGCCGCTCCGGCCACCAGCGCGGCGGCGGGTCGCGCAGCAGGACCGAGGTGCTCGCGATCATCATGAGCACGACGACCGCGACGACGTCCAGAACCGGCCCGCGGTTGTCCTCCGTCAGCCAGAATCCCGCAGCCAGCACGAAGACCACGCTGCCGTAGGCGAAGGCGCCGCTGACGACCCCCACCCGCGCCGGGACACGGTCGGGGAACCAGTTCATCACCGTGCCGACGCAGGTCGCGTAGACGATGCCCGTCCCGATCCCGCCGAGCACCGAATAGCCGACGAACATCGCGACGAGGTTGTTCGCGTGTCCCAGGGTGAACATCCCGGCGGAACAGAGCACCCCGCCGATGATCACCGCCACCGCGGGCGGGAACATCCCGCGCTCGCGCAGCCGGGCGGCCGGGTACACCGCACAGGCCTGGCACACCGTCCACAGCGCGAAGGAGACGACCACTTCGGGGAACGTCCAGCCGTAAGTGGTCATCAGGACCGGTGCGACGACGCCGAAGCCGTACTGCTGGATCCCCGCGGCGAACATCGCGGCCCAGCTGAGCCACAGGATCCACGACCGGGGTTTGCCGAGCAGGTCCACGTCACTTTCGCCGACGCGATACCGGCGTCCGTAGTGGTCTCGCAGGATTCGAGGATCGGGCATGGTCCCACCCCGCTCACGGCAGATTGTATACAGTATGTAGTTTGGTTATAGCAGCCCTCCGCCCGGAAGTCCACGCATCGCCGAGCCGGACGTCAGCCGAGACCCAGGACCGGCAGGCACTCCTGGACACCGACCAGTTCGATGTCGTCGCGACGGCTCCGCTCCCAGACGTCCCGGGTCAGCCGCCAGCACTGGATCAGCCCGACCTCGCCGCGCCGGGTGTCCCACGTGGTGCCGTTCTCCTCGTAACCCAGCGCTCGGGACACTCGGTTGGACGCATGGTTGTCGGCGAAGGCGTCACTCGAGGCCTCCTTCGCGCCCAGCCCGGCGAACGCCAGATGCAACACGGCCGCGCGCATCTCCGCCCCGAGCCCGCGTCCGCGCCGTCCCGGCGCCAGCCACGAGAAGCTCGACACCGTCCCGAACTTGGCGAAATCGGTCCCGATCAGGTCCTGCATCCCGATCGGCTCGCCGTCCAGCAGCACGACGAAGTACAGCCGCCAGAAGTCCGGGGACACGCGGGCACGCCCTGCCCAGATCCCCCGCAGCCACCGCCATTCGCGGTCGGGATTGTCCGCGTACAAGGAAATCGGGTCGTCGAACGGCCAGGGCGCGGTTTCCGCGACACCGGCGCGGACGGTCGGGACCAGACGCTCCAGCAACTCGTCGGTCGCGCCGGCCAAGGTCAGTCGTGGCGTCCGGACCTCGATGTTCAGTGGAGGGTACGTGTGGCTCACCCTCAGGACGGTAAGCGGACGGAAGCGCCCGGCGCATCGGATTTTGTCGGACGTCCTTGTTAGCGTCGGCGGGCATGGAGACCACTCCCTTTCGAGTCCGGATTCCGGAGGCCGATCTCGAAGACCTCCGCACCCGGCTCCGCCGCACCCGCTGGCCCGAAGACGAGACAGTCGAAGACTGGTCGCAAGGGGTACCCGCCGCGTACCTGCGTGAGCTCTGCTCCTACTGGGCGGAGACCTACGACTGGCGTGCCGCGGAAGCGCGGCTCAACGCGATTCCCCAGTTCCGCACCGAGATCGACGGGCTCGGCATCCATTACCTGCACGCCCGTTCCCCGCATCCCGGCGCACTGCCGCTCATCCTCAGCCACGGCTGGCCGGGGTCGGTCTTCGAATTCCTCGACGTGCTCGGCCCGCTCACCGATCCGGTCGCCCACGGCGGCGACGCGGCCGACGCCTTCCACGTAGTCGTGCCTTCCCTGCCCGGGTACGGCTTCAGCGACAAGCCCGCGAAGACGGGCTGGTCGATCCAGCGCATCGCCGACGCGTGGATCCACCTCATGGACGGCCTGGGTTATGAACGCTACGGCGCCCAAGGCGGCGATTGGGGCACGAGCATCACCACGCTCATCGGGCGGACGGCGCCCGAGCGCCTGGCCGGGATCCACCTCAACCCGCCGCTGGCGGCACCGGATCCGGCGACGTTCGGCGAGCTCACCGAAGCCGAGCGGAAATCGCTCGACGATCTCGAACGCGGGAACGCGGACGGGTCGGGTTACGCGAACCTGCAGCGGACGCGGCCGCAGACGATCGGCTACGCGCTGACCGACTCACCGGTCGCGCTGTGCGCGTGGATCGTCGAGAAGTTCCAGGCGTGGACGGATTGCGACGGCCGTCCGGAGAACGCGCTGAGCCGGGACGCGATGCTCGACGACATCACGCTCTACTGGCTGACCGGCACCGGCGCCTCGTCGGCCCGGTTGTACTGGGAGAGTTTCGCCGAGGTGTCGAGCTGGTTCACCGAGTCCATTGTGGACAAGATTGCCGTGTCGACGGGCTGTTCGATCTTCCCTCGCGAGTCGCCGCGCCCGTCCCGACGCTGGGCCGAACGCCGGTTCACCGACATCCGGTACTGGAACGAACTGGAGCGAGGTGGCCACTTCGCGGCCTTCGAGCAGCCGGCCGTGTTCACCGAGGAGGTGCGATCGTTCTTCCGGCTCGTACGGTGACCGCTTGACTGTGACACCGTGTCAGGCTGTCCGGTGGGAGGCATCATGTTCAGCATCGGAGATTTCGCCAAGCACGGCCGGGTGTCGGTCCGGATGCTGCGTCACTACGACGCCATCGGGCTGCTGCGGCCCGCCCACGTGGACCCGTTCAGCGGCTACCGTTCCTACACCGGCGACCAGCTGGCCCGGCTCAACCGGGTGATCGCGCTCAAGGATCTGGGCTTCACGCTCACCCAGGTGCAGGAGATCCTCGACGCGGAGATCGGCGCGGACGAGTTGCGCGGGATGCTGCGGTTGCGCCGGGCCGAACTCGAAGCGGCCATCACCGCCGACGAGGCACGGCTCAAGGCCGTCGAAGCGAGGCTCCGATCGATCGAAAGCGAGGGAAGCATGCCTTCCGAAGACGTCGTCGTCAAAAGCCTGCCCGCGGTGCGCGTCGCCGAGCTGACCGGGACGGCGAGCGGATACGTGAACGAAGAGATCGGGCCGGTCGTGCAGGGGCTGTACAAGGACCTGTTCGGTGCGCTCGGCCCGATCACGCCGTCGGGACCGCTCATCGCCTACTACGAGGACGACACCGACGGCGAACGGGTGCTGATCCACGCCGCCGTCCCGATCGCGGCCGACACCGACGGCTCCGAAGGATTCTCGACGGTGAGCCTCGCCGAAGTGGCGACCGCGGCCACGATCCTGCACCGGGGCTCAATGGAGACTGTGCTCTCCAGCTACCAGGCGCTGGCGAAATGGATCGACGCGCACGGATACCGCGCGAACGGCCTGGCGCGGGAGTTCTACCTCGAGTGCCCGGGTGACGGGGACAAGTGGGTCACCGAGTTGCAGCAGCCGATCACCAAGGCCTGACGTGTGTCATGAAAGGGCGTTCAAGACATTTTTCGATGCTGTTGGTTTATTCGGGGTGGTGGCGTCTACGCTGGTCAGGGTCTTGTGATGATCGCGGATCTGTGGAGTGTGGCTGCTGATGTCGTTGAAGCCGGTGC
>NZ_JBHRWK010000100.1:0-19021 GCF_042647925.1 Amycolatopsis speibonae | reverse complement strand
ACGCAAAACGCTCGACTGGGACACCCCAGCCGAGCGCCTCACTACACTCCTCACCAACACCAAATGATCACCCGTGTTGCAACGACCCCTGAAATCCACCCCCTTCGCTGAGCTGGGGGAAGGGGGCCTTCACGCGCTTCAGGGTGTGGGCGAGATGGGCGATCTCGCGTGATCAGGCGGCGATCACGCGTGATCAGAGAGGTAACTCGCGTGATTGGACGACGTTCACCGAGTTCGCCGTCTGATCACGCGAGTTACGCCTTCGTTCACCGCGGGTGCAGACACAAGCCACCTTCGCCTTACCCCTCAACTCACGAGGCTCAGCCAGCGCTTCGTCGCGCGCGGCGAGGTCAACCGCACCACCGGCACCTCCGGATCCGCGGCCCAGTCGCGGATCGTGCGCCGTTTCCGGGCGAACGAGCGGAAGTGCCACAAGATGATCGAGTCGCGGGAGAGCATTCCCCGCAGCGTTTCGACGTTGCCGTTGCAGATCCGGCGGCGCGTGACGCAGCGCACCACGGTCCGGCGCAGCAACCTGCCCAACGAGACCCAGCGCGGGTAGTCCAGCGCCACGATCAGTTCGGCACGGGGCTGTGCGATGTCGCGCCATTTGCTGAACATCCCGTCGATGATCCAGCGCTCACCGGCGACCAGCGCGGTGACCCGGCGCCGCTGCTCGTCGTCGGGGACGGGCACCCAGCCCGGCTGCCAGCAGAGGTCGTCATCGACCGAATGCCGCGGCAACCCGGTCCGCTCCGCCAGTTTCCGGGCCAGCGTCGACTTGCCCGATCCGGTGACCCCGTACACGACGATCCGCCCCGGTACCGCGCCCACTTGGCCTCCCCAGAGATGCGATGAAGGGGCCTTTCATAGCAAAATTTGCTATGAAAGGCCCCTTCATCGCGGTACCGAAGGTGACCTGAAGATCAGTCGTCGTCGTTCGAGCCGAGGGCCGTCTTCGAGACCTGCATGAGGAACTCGATGTTGGTCTTCGTCTTGCGCAGACGCGAGATCAGCAGGTCGATGGCCTGCTGCGAGTCCAGCGCGTGCAGCACCCGGTGCAGCTTGTGGGTGACCGCGAGCTCGTCCGGCGAGAGCAGCAGGTCTTCCTTGCGGGTACCGGACGGGTTGATGTCCACCGCGGGGAACACGCGCCGCTCGGCGATCTTCCGGTCGAGCTTGAGGTCCGCGTTCGCGGTGCCCTTGAACTCTTCGAAGATGACCGTGTCACCGGTGGACCCGGTCTCGACCATCGTCGTGGCGAAGATCGTCAGCGAGCCGCCGTTCTCGATGTTGCGCGCCGCGCCGAGGAAACGCTTCGGCGGGAACAGCGCCGTCGAGTCGACACCACCGGACAGGATCCGGCCGGACGCGGGGGCCGCCAGGTTGTAGGCACGACCCAGACGGGTGATCGAGTCGAGCAGCACGACGACGTCGTGGCCCATCTCGACCAACCGCTTCGCCCGCTCGATGGCGAGCTCCGCGACCGAGGTGTGGTCGGACGGCGGACGGTCGAAGGTGGAGGCGATGACCTCACCCTTCACCGACCGCTGCATGTCGGTGACCTCTTCCGGACGCTCGTCCACGAGCACGACCATCAGGTGGCACTCGGGGTTGTTCGTCGAGATCGCGTTCGCGATGTCCTGCATGATCGTCGTCTTGCCCGCCTTCGGCGGCGACACGATCAGTGCACGCTGTCCCTTGCCGACCGGCATCACCAGGTCGATGACGCGGGTGGTGAGCTTGTGCGGCTCGGTCTCGAGGCGCAGTCGCTCGTTCGGGTACAGCGGGGTCAGCTTGGTGAACTCGGGACGGTGCTTGGACTCGTCCGGCTCCAGGCCGTTGATCGAGTCGACGCGCACCAGCGGGTTGAACTTCTGCCGCTGCTGCTCGCCGTCACGCGGCTGGCGCACGAAACCGGTGATGGCGTCACCGCGGCGCAGGCCGTACTTGCGGACCAGCGAAAGCGAGACGTACACGTCGTTCGGCCCGGCGAGGTAGCCCGAGGTACGCACGAACGCGTAGTTGTCGAGCACGTCCAGGATGCCCGCGACGGGCAGCAGGACGTCGTCCTCGCGGATCTCGGTGTCGGGCGAACCGCCCTGCTCACGGCCACCGCCGGTACCCCGGCGACGACGGTCGCGGAAGCGACGGCCGCGACGGCCGCCTTCCTCGTCGTCGTCACCCTGCGGGCCCTGGCCCTGACGCTGGCTGTTGTCCTGGCCGCCGCCCTGCTGGTTGCGCTGGCGGTTGTCCTGGCCACGGTTGTCGCGGTTGCCGTCGCGGTTGCCGTCACGACCACCGTCACGGCCGCCGTCGCGGTTGCCCTGACGGTTGCCGCCCTGCTCACCACGGTCACCACGTTCGCCGCGGTCACGCTGTTGGCCACCCTGCTCGGGCGAGCCCGCGGCGCGGTTGGAGCCACGGCGACGACGGCTGCGGCCGCCCTCTTCCTGCTGCGACTGGCCGTCCTGCTGGCTGTTGTCCTGCTGAGCGGGCCGCTCAGCGGGCGCGGAGCCGTTCTCCGAAGACTTTTCAGCCTTCTCGGCCTTTTCGGCGCGCGGGGCTTCGGCCGGGGCGGCTTCCGCCTTCGGCGCTTCGGCCTTCGGGGCCTCCTGCTTCGGGGCCTCCGTCTTGGGCGCTTCGGCCTTGGGAGCCTTGCGCGGTGCATCGATGCCCTCGAGCGGAAGCGTTTCGCTCGCCGCGGCGGGGGTCTTGCGCTTGGTCTTGCCCTGGCGCTCGCGGATGGCCGCGATCAGGTCGCCCTTACGCATACCCGTCGTCTCGCCGATGCCGAGATCCCCAGCGATCGAGCGCAGCTCGGCGACGGTCTTGCCGGTCAATCCGCCGACCGTGCGCTTGGGAGCGACGGCGCCGTTCGACTCGGCGGCGCCGCCTTCGACGTCGCTCAAAAGATCGGTGTTGCTCACAAATGTCCTTCCTGACCGATCCACGCCTCCAGGCGGATCAGCGGACCGCCGCTCGCGTCCGATTGCGAAACGGCGTAGTTGGCCCCCGATACGGGCGATCAGCTCCTCAGCCGTGTCGAACACAGCGGAGCTGTTCCAACAGGACCAAGAAAAGGCCTCCAGCACAGGGATTTGCGTCCTCCAAACGGAGGAAGCGGAATTCGGCACCGCCGGAACCGGGAACCCGCCTGTGTCGGTCTGTCAGCCCCGCTTGCCAGGCTGTGCTTTTGCCGGACTCTGTGCGGAACTGGCGGATCAACGAAGGATGCGGGCCAAGGATGACACTGGTCACCTGGACCGGCACCGGGTGCGGAAACGCACGGTGATCGAACGCCCCCGAGGGTAGACCGCGCCACGGCCGGGTGCAACAACCACCCCCCGCGTGGCGGGATGGGCTCCGGCATGTGACCGAGGCTTTACTGAGCCGCAACCTGAACGCCGCCAGGATCGATCGGCAGCTCGGTGACGTCGAAGGATGTAACGTCGACACCCGTCGGGAGTATTCCGCCGGTGGTCAGCGCGAGCACGCTCGGACCGGCCCCGGAGATGGCCGCGGCCACCCCTTCGGCCCTCAGCGCGCGCACCAGTTCGCTGCTCGCCGGGTACGCGGGCGCCCGGTAAGGCTGGTGGAGCCGATCTTCGGTCGCGGAGAGCAACAGGTCGGGGCGCGCCGTGAGCGCGTGGACGGCGAGCGCCGCCCGGCCCGCGGTGAACGCCGCGTCGGCGTGCGGGACCTGGGCGGGAAGCAGCCCGCGCGTCGCGTCGGTCGAGGACCGCAGCGCCGGGACGGCGACCACGGGCCGGATGTCGTGATGCGGCTGGAGCCGTTCGGCGCGGAACCGCTCGCCCTCGTTCCAGGCGACCACGAAGCCGCCCAGCAGGCTCGCCGCGGCGTTGTCGGCGTGCCCCTCGAACCCGGCGGCCAGCTGCAGCGCGTCGTCGTCCAGAGTCTTCTCCGCCAGCGCGTACGCCGCCGCGACGCCGGTCACGACAGCGGCCGCGGACGAACCGAGGCCGCGGGCGTGCGGGATGGCGTTGAAGCAGCGCAGGTGCACACCGGGCGGCCGGAGGCCGAGGTGCTCGCAGCCACGCCGGAAAGCCCTGATGACCAGGTGCGATTCGTCGGTCGGGACGTCGTCCACGTCACCGGCGCCGGCGTCGACCACCTCGATCTTGAGCCCGGCGTCGGTGATCCGGAGTTCGACCCGGTCGTACAGCGCCAGTGCCAGGCCCAGCGTGTCGAACCCCGGGCCGAGGTTCGCCGAAGACGCCGGGACCTTGACCTTGAGCAGCGTCATCGCAGGTCCAGCGCGGCGGCGACGGCGGTCGGGTCGACGGCGAGCGGCTCGACCTCGACGTTGCCTTCCAGCGCCGTGGCCGGATCCTTCAGCCCGTGCCCGGTGACGGTGCACACAACGGTCGACCCCTTCGGCAGGCGCCCGTCGGCGGCCGTGGCGAGCAGGCCCGCGACGCTGGTCGCCGAAGCGGGCTCGACGAACACGCCCTCCTTGCGGGCGAGCAGCCGGTACGCCTCGAGGATCTTCTCGTCGGTGATGGCTTCGAACAGCCCGGCGGACGCGTTCTTCGCCTTCATCGCGCCGTCCCAGGACGCGGGGCTGCCGATGCGGATAGCGGTCGCGATGGTGTCCGGATCGGCCACCGGTTCGCCGTGCACCAGCGGCGCGGCACCGGCCGCCTGGAACCCGAACATCCGCGGGGTGTTCTTCACCACACCGTCACCGACGTACTCGGAATATCCGGCCCAGTAGGCGGTGATGTTGCCCGCGTTGCCGACCGGCAGGCAGTGGATGTCCGGCGCCCGGCCGAGCACGTCGCAGATCTCGAACGCGGCCGACTTCTGGCCGGCGATCCGCACCGGGTTGACCGAGTTGACCAAGGTCACCGGGTAGTCGATCGCGGTCTTCTGCGCCAGTTCGAGGCAGTCGTCGAAGTTGCCGTCCACCTGCAGGATCCGTGCGCCGTGCAGCACGGCCTGGGCGAGTTTGCCCATCGCGATCTTGCCCTGCGGCACGAGCACCGCGCAGGTGAGCCCGGCGCGGGCCGCGTAGGCCGCCGCCGACGCCGAGGTGTTGCCGGTGGAGGCGCAGATGACCGCCTTGAGCCCGCTGGCGAGCGCGTGCGTGATGGCCACGGTCATCCCGCGGTCCTTGAACGACCCCGTCGGGTTCGCGCCTTCGACCTTGAGGTGAACCTCACAGCCGGTCAGTTCCGAAAGGTGCGGGGCGGGCAGTAACGGGGTGTTGCCCTCGCCGAGGGTGATCACCCTCGCACCGGCCGGTACCGGGATCCGGTCGGGATAAGCCTGGATGATTCCTGGCCACGGTTGGGGAATCACTGGTCTTCGCCTTCCACACGCATCACACTGACGACCTGGTTCACCACATCGAGCTTGGCAATTTCGTCCACAGTGGACCGCAATGCCGAGTCCGGCGCCAGGTGGGTGACGACGACCAGGCTGGCCGTGTCGTTGGCATCACGCTGCCGCACCGCGGCGATGCTGACGCCGTGTCCGGCGAAAGCCTGGGCCACCTGGGCGAGGACGCCCGCTCGATCGGCCACGTCGAGACTGACGTGGTACCGCGTCGGCGTCTGGCCCATCGGCCTGACCGGGAGCGCGGCGTGCGCGGATTCGCGCGGGCCACGGCCGCCGACGACCCGGTTTCGAGCCACCGCGACGAGGTCGCCGAGCACGGCACTCGCGGTCGGCGCGCCACCGGCGCCCTGACCGTAGAACATCAGCTCACCGGCGGCGTCGGCCTCGACGTAGACGGCGTTGTACGCACCGCCGACCCCGGCGAGCTGGTGCCCGCGCGGGATCATCACCGGGTGGACGCGCGCCGAAACGGATTCGGCGCCGTCGTCGGAGGTGACGCGCTCGCAGATGGCGAGCAGTTTCACCGTGCGGCCCAGCACGTTCGCGGCGGCGAGGTCCGACGCGGTCACGTCGGCGATGCCTTCGCGGTGCACATCGGACGCCGTGACCCGGGTGTGGAACGCGAGCGAGGCGAGGATCGCGGCCTTGGACGCCGCGTCGTAGCCGTCGACGTCGGCCGTCGGGTCCGCCTCGGCGTATCCGAGCCTGCTGGCCTCTTCCAGTGTTTCCGCGTAGCCGGCCCCGGTGGAGTCCATCGCGGACAGGATGAAGTTGGTGGTGCCGTTGACGATGCCCATCACGCGGGTGATGCGATCGCCCGCCAGCGATTCGCGCAGCGGGCGCAGCAACGGGATCGCCCCGGCGACGGCCGCCTCGAAGTACAGGTCGACGCCCGCCGCGTCGGCGGCCTCGAACAGCTCCGCGGAATGCTCGGCCATCAGCGCTTTGTTCGCCGTGACAACGGATTTCCCGGCCTTGAGCGCGTCGAGCAGCCACTCCCGCACCGGTTCGATGCCACCGACCAGTTCGACGACGACGTCGACGTCCGGGGAGGTGACGAGCTTCGTCACGTCGGAGGTCACCAGTTCCGGCGGCAGCTCGGGGTGCTTGTCGGGGCGCCGCACCGCGATGCCCGCCAGCTCCACCCTGGCGCCCGCCCTGGCGGCGAGCTCTTCGGCCTGCTCGGTGAGCAGCCGGACGACCTCGCCGCCGACCGTTCCGCAGCCCAGCAGGGCGACCCTGATCACGCGTCCGTCCACAGTAGACACTTGCTAGACCTCCAGGCGCAGCATGTCGTCCGTCGTCTCCCGCCGCAACAGCAAGCGGGCGCTGCCGTTGCGCACGGCCACCACCGCGGGCCGCGGCTGCCGGTTGTACCCGCTGGCCATCGAGTAGCAGTACGCCCCGGTGGCCGCCACGGCGAGCAGGTCGCCGGGAGCAAGGGTGTCGGGCAGCCAGCAGTCGCGGACGACGATGTCGCCGGACTCACAGTGTTTTCCCACGACCCGGGACAGCGCGGCGGCGGCCTGGCCGTCCCCGTCGTCGTCGGCGGAGCGGGAAACGAGACGGCAGTCGTACACCGCGTCGTAGAGCGCGGTGCGGATGTTGTCGCTCATCCCGCCGTCGACGCTGACGTAGCGCCGGGCGGCGTTGTCGCCGAGCGAGACGTCCTTGATGGTGCCGACCTCGTACAGCGTGATCGTGCCGGGACCGGCGATGGCGCGGCCCGGCTCACCGGCGATCTTCGGCACCGGCAGGCCCGCGTACTCGCATTCCTTGCGGACGATCTCGCGGATCTGCGTGATCATCTGCGCGGGCGGGGGCGGGTTGTCCTTGTCGGTGTAGGCGATACCGAAACCGCCGCCGAGGTCGACGATGGACAGCTGGTCGAGCAGATCGGTGCCGTGCTCCTTGGCGAGTTCGCCCAGCAGGCCGACCACGCGGCGGGCGGCGACCTCGAAACCGTCGGCGTCGAAGATCTGCGAACCGATGTGGCTGTGCAGGCCGATCAGCTTGAGCGACGGCGCGTTGAGCACCCGGCGCACGGCCTCGGCCGCGTCACCGGAAGCCAGCGAGAAGCCGAACTTCTGGTCCTCGTGCGCGGTCGCGATGAACTCGTGGGTGTGCGCCTCGACGCCGACGGTGACCCGGATCAGCACGTCCTGCACGACGTCGTGCCGGGCGGCCACGTCGGCCAGCCGCGCGATCTCGTAGTAGGAGTCGACCACGACCGTGCCGACACCTCCCTCGACGGCCACTTCGAGCTCGGCGAGGGATTTGTTGTTGCCGTGGAAGGTGATCCGCTCGGCCGGGAAGTTCGCGCGCTGCGCGACGGCGAGTTCGCCGCCACTGCAGACGTCCAGACTCAGCCCCTGCTCGGCCACCCAGCGGGCGATCTCGATGGACAGGAACGCCTTGGACGCGTAGTGCACGAGCGCCGGGTCGTCGAACGCCTCGGCGTAGTCGGCGCAACGGGACTTGAAGTCGGCCTCGTCGACGACGAACAGCGGCGTGCCGTACTTCTCGGCGAGTTCGCGGACGTCGACGCCGGCGATGCGCACGACGCCGTCACCGCCGCGAAAGGTGTTGCGGGGCCAGACCTTCGGGTACAGCCTGTCGAGTTCCGCCGGACTCGACGGCGGGAAACCGGAGGCGTCGGCGTGGGGGTAGACGTCGGCGTGGCGGGGGCCCGCGGGGTGAGCCATCGATTACATCCGTTCCGGAGCAGAGACACCGAGCACGCGAAGACCGTTCGCCAGCACCTGGCGGGTCGCTTCACACAGCGCGAGACGGGAGAACGTGAGCGGGGTGACCTCTTCGTCGCCCTTCGGCAGGACCCGGCCGACGGCGTTCCACTTGTGGTAGGCGCCGGCGAGTTCTTCGAGGTACCGGGCGACGCGGTGCGGTTCGCGCAGCTGCGCCGCCCGGCGGAGGACGGTCGGGAATTCGCCGAGTGTGCGGATCAGGTCGCCCTCGGCGGGCAGCGTAAGCAGACCGAAGTCGACCTCGCCACCAGTTTTGAGCCCGAGGTCGGAGGCGTTGCGCTGCAACGAGGCCAGCCGCGCGTGGGCGTACTGGACGTAGTAGACCGGGTTGTCGTTGGAATGTTTGCGCAACAGGTCGAGGTCGACGTCCAAAGTGGAATCGACCGAGTAGCGGATCAGCTCGTAGCGGGCCGCGTCGACACCGACGGTGCCGACCAGGTCCTCCATGGTGATCACGGTGCCGGCGCGTTTGCTCATCCGGACGGGTTTGCCGTCGGAGACCAGGTTGACCATCTGGCCGATCAGGACCTCCACGACGGCCGGGTCGTCACCGAAGGCGGCCGCGGCGGCCTTGAGCCGGGCGATGTAGCCGTGATGATCCGCGCCCAGCATGTAGATGCAGAGGTCGAAACCGCGGTCGCGCTTGTCCTGGAAGTAGGCGAGGTCACCGGCGATGTAGGCCGGGTTGCCGTCCTTCTTGATGACGACGCGGTCCTTGTCGTCACCGTGCTCCTTGGACTTCAGCCACCAGGCGCCGTCCTCGAAGTACAGGTTCCCGGAGTCCTTCAGCCGCTGGACCGAGGACGCGACCGCGCCGGACTCGTGCAGCGAGTTCTCGTGGAAGTAGACGTCGAAGTCGGTGCCGAAGTCGTGCAGGCTCTGCTTGATCTCGGTGAACATCAGCTCGATGCCGACCCGGCGGAACGTCTCGGCCCGCTCGTCTTCCGGCAGCGAAAGCGCGCTCGGCTCCTGGCGGATGACCTCGGCGGCGATGTCGTTGATGTAGCCGCCCGCGTAGCCGTCCTCGGGGGCGGGCTCGCCCTTGGCGGCGGCGACCAGGGACCGGACGAAGCGGTCGATCTGCGCGCCGTGGTCGTTGAAGTAGTACTCCCGGGTGACCAGGCCGCCCTGCGCGGACAGCACGCGGCCCAGCGCGTCGCCGACCGCGGCCCAGCGGGTGCCGCCGAGGTGGATCGGGCCGGTCGGGTTCGCCGAGACGAACTCGAGGTTGATCTTGAGACCGGCCAGTTCGTCGCCGAGGCCGTACTTCTCGCCGGCGTCGAGGACCTGCTGGACGATCTGGCCCTGCGCGTCGGCGGCGAGGCGCAGGTTGAGGAAGCCCGGCCCGGCGACCTCGGCCGAGTCGATGCCGTCGGTGGCGGCGAGGGCCTCGGCCAGCGCGTCGGCGAAGTCGCGGGGCTTCATCCCCGCCTTCTTCGCCACCTGCAGCGCCAGGTTGGTCGCGTAATCGCCGTGCTCGGGGTTGCGGGGACGTTCGATCGTCACCTTCTCCGGCAGCACGGAATCGTCGAGGCCGCGCGCGGTGAGAAGCTGCACGGCTGAGTTACGGACCAGGTCGGCGAGAGCTGCGGGAGTCACTCGCGGAATTCTAGGTGTCAGCAGGTGGAGGCTTCGCAGCGACCGCCGGAAGGTGTGAGCCAAGCCGGTGATCATCGCAGGCGTTCACGGTGATCAGACGCGGGGTCTCTACACTGGCCCGCGCAGGGACCACCCCCTTTGGAGAACGCAGGAGCCATGGCTAACGGGACAACCAGAAAAAAGGGCGCGTCGTCGAAGAACGCCATGAAGGCCGCCCGTAGTTCCGTCGTGTCCAAGAAGGGCACGCCCTGGGGCACGATCATCGCCGTCGTCGCGATCGTCGCCCTGGCTGCCTCGGTGGTCACCTACTACATGGTCGCCTCGGCGCCGAAGCGCGAGCAGAAGACCCGCGAAGAGACCGCGGCCGCCTTCGCGCCCTCGCAGCAGGACCCGGATCCCTCCAAGCGGATCAACGGCGTGACCACGACCACCTACGAGGGCTCCGTGCACGTCACGGCCGCCGAGCGCGTGGCCTACGACAAGACCCCGCCCTACGGCGGCCCCCACGACCAGGCCTGGGCCGCGTGCAACGGCGTCGTCTACGACCGGGCCGTCCGCAACGAGAACATGGTCCACGGTCTCGAGCACGGCGCGGTCTGGATCGCCTACAACCCGGCGCAGATCTCCGGCGACGCGCTGGAGCTGCTGCGGGTCCGTGTCGAGGGCAAGCCGTACACCACGATGTCGCCGTACCCGAACCTGGACAAGCCGATCTCGGTGCAGTCCTGGGGCCACCAGCTGAAGCTGGACAGCGCCTCCGACGAGCGGATCGACCAGTTCATCGCGGCGCTGCGCACCAACCCGTACGGCGCGTACCCCGAGCGTGACGCCACCTGCGACGCGCAGATCGAGCCGGGCGAGTTCAACGCGACCCCGCCGGGGCCGGACGCGAAGCCGATGGACTACAAGGGCACCGCGGGCACGCAGCAGGACCAGCCCGGCCAGCCCGGCGCGCCGTCCGCGCCCGCCACCCAGCCCTCGGCGCCCGCGAGCAAGTAATGAGCCAGACGGACCCCGATCTCCAGTACATCGACGAACCGGACGACACTTCGCGGTCGGCCAAGAGCCGTTGGCTGGTGATCGGGGCCGCCCTGGTCGTCATGCTGATCCTCGGCTTCGGCCTCGGCGCCTTGACGACCAGGCTGGTCGACTCCGATCCGGAGCCGTCGACTCCGGGGGCGGGCTCGGTCGAGGTCGGCTTCGCGCAGGACATGTCGGTGCACCACCTCCAGGCCGTCACCATGGCGGGCTGGGCGCGGGACCACACGACCGATCCGGCGATCAAGACGCTCGCGTTCGACATCGAGCGCACGCAGACCGGCCAGGTCGGCCGGATGAAGGGCTGGCTGGGCCTGTGGGGCCAGCCCGAGCAGACGACCGGCGAGTACATGACCTGGATGACCGAGCCGATGGCGGGCCATTCCGGGCACGGTGGCGCCGACATGAAGCCGTCGAACGGCGCTCCGATGCCGGGGATGGCGACGTCGGCCGAACTGGCCAAACTGCGGTCGCTGACCGGCAAGGAGATGGACGTCTTCTTCCTCCAGCTGATGCTTCGGCACCACATGGGCGGGACGGAGATGGCTCAGTACGGCAACGACCACACGGCCATCGCGGACGTGAAGTCGCTGACGCAGAGCATGCTCGTGTCGCAAGGTGCGGAGATCACGCTGATGAAGGGGCTGCTGCAGGAGCGCGGCGCTTCCCCGCTCCCTGTCTGACGGTCCTTTTCAGCTCTCACATCTGGCGGCTACCAGGAGAGCTCCCGGCACCGTTGCGCGCACTGGGGCACTTCTATCTGCAGGGTCGCGTGCTCGATCGAGTAACGGTTCGCCAGGAGGTTCTGCGCCTCGGTGAGCACCGCCGCCTGCTCGACGGTCGGCGCGATGGTGAGGTGCGCCGAAGCGACCTCCATCCCCGACGTCAGCGTCCAGACGTGCAGGTCGTGGACGTCCTCGACACCCTTCAGCCCGCCGAGCTCGGCCTGTATCCCGGCGACGTCGACCCCCTTCGGCGCGTGCTGGAACAGGATCCGCAGGGCGCGCCGAGCCAGAGCGTAGGTGCGGGGCAGGACGAACAGGCCGATCGCGACACCGATGATCGGGTCGGCGTAGCGCCAGCCGGTCAGCAGCGTGATCGCACCGCTCAGCAGCACACCGACGGAGCCGATCAGGTCCGCGAGGACTTCGAGGTACGCGCCCCGGACGTTGATGCTCTCCTCCGCGCCCTTGCGCAGGATCAGGAAGGAGACGATGTTCGCGACGAGCCCCGCGGCGGCGGCCAGCAGGACGGGCAGGCCGGGGACGGCGGGCGGGTCGCTGATCCGGCCGAGTGCCTCGACCAGGACGTAGCCCGCGACGCCGAACAACAGGATCGCGTTGCCCAGCGCCGCGAGCACTTCGGCCCGGTAGAACCCGAAGGTGCGGGTGAGGGTCGGGCCGCTGCGCCGGGCCAGCATGATCGCCGCCAGCGCCATGCCGACACCGAGGACGTCGGTGAACATGTGCGCGGCGTCGGAGATCAGCGCGAGCGAGCCCGTGGCGAACCCGACGATGAACTCCATGACCATGAAGCCGGCGCCGATGACCAGGGCGATCGTCAGGCTCTTGAGGTATCGGCCTGACGCGCTCGACGGCGAGGCCGTCCCATGCCCGTGCCCGTGACCCATTGCTCCGCCTCTCGTGAAGTCGACAGGCCGAATATATTGTCACATGCGCATATGTGCAATACAGGTGAGCCTAAGTTCACCATGTCTTAAGCCACACAAGGAAGCCATCCCCCATGAGGGCCTTCCCGAAACTTGAAACCGACACGGACCGCTACCGAAGTGACCGGAAGAACCCCCGCAACTGGCCGACGAAGATCTCGGGCTGCTCGAACGCGGCGAAGTGGCCACCCTTGGCCTGCACCTCGTACCAGCGAAGATCGGTGTAGCGCAGCTCCGCCCAGCGCCGCGAAGGGCGGACGATCTCGCGCGGGAAGATCGAGATACCCGAAGGAACTTCAACCGCGGAGAGGTCCCGCTCCTTGTTCTCCCAGTAGATCCGCGCCGACGATGCCGCCGTCCCGGTGAACCAGTAGACGGAGATCGCGTCGAGCATCTGACGCCAGGACAACGCTGTCTCCGGCGAGCCGTCGTTGTCGGTCCACTCCCAGAACTTCTCGGCGATCCAGGCCGCCTGCGCCGCGGGCGAGTCGGTGAGCCCGTAGCCGACCGTTTGGGGGCGCGTGGCCTGCTGCTGCGAGTACGCGGACCCGACCGCGCGGAACCGGGCCAGATCGCCGATCGCCGCCTTCTCCTCCACCGTCGGCTCACCCAGCACGGCCTCGTCGTACGGGACGCCCGCCATGTTCACATGGACGGCGATCAGCCGCTCCCGCGCGACCTTGGCGAGCATGTTCGTCACCCCGGCACCCCAGTCGCCACCCTGCGCGGCGTAGCGCTCGTAGCCGAGCCGCCCCATCAGCTCGTCCCAGGCCCGCGCGATGCGCTCGACGTTCCACCCCGTCGACGACGGCTTGTCACTCCAGCCGAACCCCGGCAGCGAGGGCGCGACGACATGGAACGCGTCCGCCGGATCGCCGCCGTGCGCGGCGGGATCGGTCAGCGGACCGAGCACGTCGAGGAACTCGGCCACCGAACCCGGCCAGCCGTGCGTGAGCACGAGCGGCGTCGCGTCCGGCTCCGGTGACCGCACGTGCAGGAAGTGGATCCCGAGACCGTCCACAGTGGTCTTGAAACCCGGGAAAGCGTTGACACGGCCCGCCAAACCGAAGTCGTAGTCCTCCGCCCAGTACCGGCACAGCTCCCGCGCGAACTCCAGCGGGACACCCTGTTCCCAGTCGTCCACGGTGGCCGGCTCGGGCCAGCGCGTGGCCCGAAGCCGGGCTCGCAGGTCAGCGATGGCTTCTTCGGGAATCCGCACCTCGAACGGTTCGATCACGACACCCTCCAGTTCGTTGGTGGCACCAACGCTACGCTGTTCCGATGAGCACCGCGCCCGCCCGGCTCCGCACCAAGGCCAGCTGGCTGGTCAACCAGGCCGCCACCGTGGTCCACCGGCTCACCATGGACGAGTCCGCCCGCAGCGGCGCCCGCCGGTACCACTACGGGATCCTCGCGGCCATCGACGAGAACGGCCCGTCGAGCCAGGCCACCCTGAGCCGCTGCACCGGTATCGACCGCAGCGACGTCGTCGCCGTCATCAACGAACTCGCCGACGCGGGCTACGTCGAGCGCGCCCCCGACCCGGCCGACGGCAGGCGCAACCTGATCACCCTCACCGGCACGGGCACCCACCGGCTCCAGCACCTGGAAGACCTGGTCAGCGAGACCCAGGACGTCTTCCTCACGCCGCTCGACCCCGCCGAACGGGAGCAGCTGACGCGGCTCCTCGCCCGCGTCGTGGAGCATCACCAGGGTTAACGACCACCTCGCGCGAGGAGGCCGGGCGGGGTGCGCTAAGCTTTCGGAGTCGCCCAGGCGGCAACGCCCTCGTAGCTCAGGGGATAGAGCACTGCCCTCCGGAGGCAGGTGTCGCAGGTTCGAATCCTGCCGAGGGCACCCTACAAAGTGCGGGGAAAACCGCATCTGACTAGCAAAATTCCTGATCTCGCGATCTTCCCCCGCACTCCGGCTGTCTCCGGCAATATCCGGCCTTACACGGGTGTCTGTTCCCAATGCGTTCCCACGGGGAACCCGGCCACCGTCATGTCTTCGGCTTGTGGCCCAGGATCTTCTCGATGCGCGCCCGGTTGGCCGCCTCCCCCTTGTCGAGGAACGCGGCGTAGATCTCCAACAGCACCGCCACCGAGTGCCCCGCCCGCTCCGCCACTGCGGCCGGGTCGACGCCAGCCGCCAGCTGGGTACTGACAGCCGCGTGGCGAAGATCGTATGGACGTGAAGCCAGCGGAGTCGCCTGCGATTCCTCGCTCAGGATCAGTTTCCGCACCGACCGCCACGCCCGCGTGTAGGTGATCATCGGAACCTCGCCGCCCTGCTCCCCTTGGAACAGCCGCCCGTCCGGGGCGTACCCGAACAACCGGATGCGGCGCCACAGCAGGCGAGTCAGGTCGGGCGGGAAACTCACCGTGCGCCCCTCCCCTGCTCCTCGCGACTTCAACGGACGTTCGTCGCGCGGTTTTCCGCTGTCCGTCCACCGTCCTCCAGCGTGCGGTTCGGCGGAATCCAGGTGGAACTCTCCCCAGTCGTAGACGTGCTCCCCGCGTTCGTCGTCCCACTCCGGTTCCGGCAGCAATGCGAGGTTCCGCTTGTTCAGGGCGACCGCCTCCTCGGGGCGGAGGCCGGCGTAGTACATCGCCCCGAAGAACGCCTCAAGCCGCGGGCCGCTACGCGAAAGCGAGCCGACCCCCGCCAGCAGCGTGCGTGCCTGCACCGGGTTCGGCACCGCCCGTTTGTTGACTTTCCTCTTGCCTGATGGCATGGCGGACCACTTCACCGAACTCAGCGGATTGGCTTCGATCAGACCGAGTTCCACCGCGTAGTCAAGCGCGTTGAACAGCACTGCACGGGTCTTTCGTGCCACGCTCGGCGCGAAGCGTTTCCCGTCGAGACGACGAGTCACCGCCCGCTGCAAAGCGCGTAGAACGTCCGGATCTGTTACTGCCTTCACCGTCACCGTCTTGCGCCGACACCACGCCAGTACTTTCTCGACGTCCGCTGGTATCTCGCGGCCCGTGCGGTACTCCATGTTGTAGCCCCATTGGCGCAGCGCGGACCGCACCACCTTGGCGTCAGGACGATTCTTCGCTTCCTGCATGAACACCGGCATCACGCGAATCATCTCCGAGCTCCAAGCTGGACGACTTCGCGCAGCCCTTGACGTCACCCACCCCGAACCCCTGCCAGGTGGACATCCGCTATTCACCTGTCCCGGCGTCATCATCAGCCCGCACATGTCGAAGAACGCCCCCGGAACCGCTGAACGCTGCTACCAGGTCGCCATACAGCAGATCAGGACTTTCCTCGATGGCGGCGAGCCGTCGAACATCGAGCGACGCCGCTGAGCGCCACCATCGAACAACAGCTCTATTTTACCCCATCAACCAAGCGAGGGTCCCCCTCAAACAGATCAGGATTAACATTTAGTTGGACATTGACATTAAAATCGGAAGCAGTTTCGAAAACTTCACTCAAAGCTTTTTTGCCTAGCACCCTTGGAATAAATACAGTGACATGACCGTCAGGATTAGACATAAATTCAGCCGCTCCCACATCTTTGCTTAGAATGTGCTGCAAAGAGCTATAGAACTGCTGTGAGTGGCGCTCAACGAGAGGCGACTTGGATGCTTTTGTCCCAGTTTGCCGCTCAAGACGTGTGACACTGCTAGCCAAAGATCGCTGATTTCTGTCCATTCCTCGCACTGCCGCGAGGACTTCTTCCAGGATTTCTCGTTCGGGGCGCTTAGGTACAGGAATGGCCGCTTGCGCCAGTGGCCCTGACTTAATTGCCTCTACCTTCTCATGGAGAACCGGCCACCACATTTCAAGCACCTTGCTCAAGATCTCATCACTTAGCGGCCGTTGCGCAGTCGCATTGATCGCTCGAACAATGCTATCGACGCCACGTTTACTTAATTCCTGCGCCTGAAACTGCCCAAGAGGGTTTTGTATCTCAGACAACTTAAGATCAATAGCCAACGGCACAACATGACTATTCGCGACAGACTTTGCCAGCGCGCCCGCCTCAAAATTAAGCCAAGGTTTACTTTGATTTTCCGCAGTGACAAAGATAATTCCAAAATCAGTCATCTCCAGAGCTGATGAAATTTCAGATTGCCATCGCGAGCCTGCTTCGATATTTGATGACATAAATGGATCGATTTCATTTATAAGCAGCGGTAGCCATTCTTTGAAAGCCGCAGCAATCTGCTCACTGTAACCGCCGGACCAGCTGAGAAAGACCTTCATGGCGAGGCATCATAACCACCCTTGCCACATGCGGGTCGATGCGTCCGCGGTCCTGAACGTGGAACGGGCCCCGAACCGACCCAGATCCGGAGCCCGCATGGCTGAATCATGGATCAGAACTCGCAGGTGACCAGCACTCACGCACGCTCCAGCCACACGCCGCCGATATCGGCCAGCACGTCAGCTCAAGGGTCCGGGTCCATCGTGGCCGCGGAGCCCGCACGGTACGTGTACCCGTAGCCAACGCCAGCAGCGTCCTCGACGACGACCTGGTTGCCCCGAGTGGCCACCACGAGCTCATCCGGCTAGCGGTGCACAACGGCGCCGAAGAACGTCGCCGCTTCATCACGCGAGATGCTGCCCATGTCAACCTTCCTACGCGGCCTTGTCGGACCAGGTGCAGCGGCTGCCTCGTCGACGTGCGATCGCATCCCTCCGTTCGCGCGGATCGACAGGCAGCGGACAACGCCCTCCTGTGACGAGCTGACGTCTCAGGGCGCAGCCGAGAGATGCATAATCGAACACATGTCCGAGTCCGCGAGGTCCACTAGCGATGCGCCGTACGTGCACGCGGTTGAGCCGCCCAGGCCCGTGTGGGTCGACCTGCGTCGCGTCTTCCCGATCGACAACTCCGCGGGGAACGCTCCCTGACGGACTCGACCTCACTGGGACCGTCCCGGGGACGCTGAGCAAGTGGGCCGCCACCGTCACCGGGCACTGGGTCGGATGGGTCACCTACCCGCTTGGCACCCCCGGCGAGGGCGGCACGTGGCACCGCCAGTGGATCCTGTCGGACGCGCTGAAACCACGCTCCAGCTGAGTGCTGGGCACCCGTCAGTTCCCAATGCGTTCCCAAACCGACGGTGACATATATTCCAGTCTTGACATATGCGCAGGTCACACTACCCGCAGGCGCGACACGCGGTTTAGCCCTCCGGAGGCAGGTGTCGCAGGTTCGAATCCTGCCGAGGGCACACTTCCGATCGAATCAAACGCCGTTCGCCAGTCTGAGCTGGACGGTTAAGTGACAAGACTTCCGCAACGGTGAGTCACGATCTCCGGTGCGGGTCTACGTCGGACGCCGACGGATACCCCATGCCTCAAAGAGGGCCGACGCCAGCCAATGGCAACTTTGGAAGGCCATATGTTCGGCGGTAACACCGCAACCGCCATCCGAAGGACGCTTTGGGTCCGCTCCTCGCGCCAGCAAGTAAGCCGTGACGTCCACGTGCAGCGGCTCACCCGTCTGCGTGTGACTGTCGATCTCGACATCAACAGCATGGTGCAACAACGTGAACCCGCCACACTCTTCATTGATGTCAGCGCCGCCATCGAGGAGTTCACGAAGCAGCGGAAGATCACACATCTCGACAGCCCGATGGGCAGGACACAGGTCGTTCACCATCAACCATCCCCAATAGCAACATGAAGTCAAGCCGGCGTCGAGCGCCCGTTTTCGACGCTCGAAATCATATACCCATTCCAGCAATTCGAAAGAATTGTCCACACATTCGGAAATACTTCCGCGACGCTCGCAAGCACAAGCCATACTACTCCAGGCGAGTGACACTTGCAGTCAATATGTCACACCGCCCGGTGATCTTTGCTAGCGTCCAGGCAACCGACTTGAGGGGGCTGGGGCGATGGCAGGGGATCTCGGGCGACGGGCGGCCTTCGGGATGGCGGCGACCGCTGGTGGCGCGTTGCTGGCCGGTGGCACCGCGGGCGCGACGGAGTCCACTGTCGACTCCGCGGTGAACGACAAGCATCAGGTGAGCCCGTCGTTCACCGTGGTGGACAAGCGAGGGCGGCAGCGGTTCCTGCTCGACAGCCGTAAGCCACCGCTGATCATCGACGGCCAGACCTACCCGCCCGAGCGGCGCTCCGGGCCGGAGAACGGCTCCTATCTGATTTTCAACGACGAGACCGGCGACGAAAAGGGCGGTTTGCTCGTCCACCCCACCGGCGGCCACATCGCCTTCGACTATCCGCACGCGGTGGACGGGATCAGCCTCAGCTTGTCCGCGAAGGACGGCGTGGGTGGCGCGGGCCTGACCATCAACGGCCTTCCGGATCCCGATGCCGGGCCCGGCGCCCGTGCCACGCCGCGCGCGCTCTTCGGCTCACACACCACTTTCGGCGCGCAACTGGCATTGTGCGATTCCCAAGGGCGTCCGCGAATCGTGCTCCAGGTCGACGAGAACGACCGGCCGACCATCAAGATCCTCGACGGGGACGGCAAAACAGTCAACGAACTGGCCTAGTACTCCAGCCGTAGTTCGTGATGGTCATGGTTCGTGGGTCGATTGTCGCTGGTAGTGGCCTTGCTGGGCGCGGTATTGGTGGCGTCTGCGCCACCTCG
>NZ_JBHRWK010000099.1:0-4233 GCF_042647925.1 Amycolatopsis speibonae | reverse complement strand
GTGCTGCGTTGGCGGATGCTGGTCTTTCTTCGTCTGATGTGGATGCTGTGGAGGCGCATGGCACCGGGACGACGTTGGGTGATCCTATTGAGGCGCAGGCGTTGTTGGCGACTTATGGTCAGGATCGTGAGGAGCCGTTGTGGTTGGGTTCGGTGAAGTCGAACCTGGGGCACACGCAGGCCACGGCCGGGGTCGCCGGGGTGATGAAGATGGTGCTCGCGATGCAGCACGGTGTGCTGCCGAAGACTTTGCACATCACCGAGCCGAACGAGCGGATCGACTGGAACTCCGGAGCGGTCGAACTGCTGACCGAGGCAAGGGACTGGCCGGACACCGGCAGGCCGCGACGGGCCGGGGTGTCCGCGTTCGGTATCAGCGGTACCAACGCCCACGTCATCCTGGAGCAGGCGCCGGAGATCGCTCCCGCGCCCACCGTGCAGGTTTCCGTGCAGCCGTGGGTGCTTTCGGGTAAATCGCCGGAGGCCGTGGAGGCGTTCGCCGGTCGGCTGGCCGGGTATGCCGGTGATGCCGCGGGTGTGGCGGCGGGGCTGACGGGTCGTTCGGTGTTCGAGCATCGCGCGGTGCTGGTGGGTGAGGATCAAGCCGGCTTGGCTGCCGCGTTGGCGGCGGGCGAGTTGCCTGCTGGTGTCGTGCGGGGTTCTGGCTCCGGTGTGGATCGCGTCGTGTTTGTGTTCCCCGGTCAGGGCTCGCAATGGCTTGGCATGGCCTCGGCCTTGCTGGGGGAGAGCCCGGTGTTCGCTTCGCGGATGGCGGAGTGCGACAGTGTTTTGAGGTCCTTTGTGGACTGGTCGTTGTTCGAGGTGTTGGACGACGAGGCTGCATTGGGTCGGGTTGATGTTGTTCAGCCGGTGTTGTGGTCGGTGATGGTGTCGCTGGCCGCGGTGTGGCGGTCGCTCGGTGTGGTTCCGTCGGCGGTGGTGGGCCATTCCCAGGGTGAGATCGCGGCTGCGGTGGTGTCGGGTGGCTTGAGCCTGGAGGACGGCGCCCGAGTGGTGGCGCTGCGGAGCCAGGCGATCGCCGCCGAACTCGCCGGTCTGGGCGGAATGTTGTCGGTGGCTGCTCCGGTGACGGAGGTCGGCGACGGTGTGTCGATCGCTGCGGTGAATGGCCCGAACGCGGTCGTGCTGTCCGGTGATCCCGAAGCGCTGGCCAAGGCGAAGGCCAAGTTCGAGGCCGAGGGTGTTCGGGCTCGGTTGGTGGCGGTGGACTATGCCTCGCATTCGGCTCATGTGGAGCGGATCGAGGCGGAGCTTGCCGAGTTGCTTGCCCCGGTGACACCGCGTACGGGCGATGTCCCGTTCTATTCCACTGTGGACTCTCAGTGGCTGGACACGACTGAGTTGACGGGTGGTTACTGGTATCGGAACCTTCGTCAGACAGTGCGGTTCGCGGACGCGGTGGAGCAGTTGGCCGAAGAGGGTCTGCAGATGTTCGTCGAGGTCAGTGCCCATCCGGTGTTGACGATGGCGATCGAGGACACCGTGGATGTGCCGGTGGTGGGCACGCTCCGCCGCGACGAAGGTGGGCTGCGAAGGTTCCTTCTCTCAGCAGGCGAGGCGTTCTGTAATGGTGCGGACGTGGACTGGCGGGGGTTGCTCGGCAAGGCCGGGACGGTTCCGGAGGATCTGCCGACATATCCGTTCCAGCATGAGCGCTACTGGCTGACCGACGCCCAGCCGGACCCAGCGGACTCAGTAGAGTCCACTGTGGATGCCCGGTTCTGGGACGCGGTCGGCCAAGAGGACCTCGCCGGTCTGGCGAAGACCCTCGGTACCTCCGAAGACCAGCAAGCCGCGCTGCGAGCCGTGCTGCCCACGCTCACGTCCTGGTACCGAGGGAACCAGGAACAGGCCGAAAAGGACAGCAAGCGTTACGGCGTTTCCTGGCAGCCACTGGATCCGCCCGGCGTCCCGAAGCTCGACGGCACGTGGGTCGTGCTGTCTTCGGCCACGGACAGCGGGCACCCGTGGGTCCGAGGCTCACTCGACGCGATCACCCGGGCCGGTGCGGCGGTGCGGCATCTCGAACTCGACGAGCAGGACACCGACCGCGCGGTGCTCGCCGGGAAACTCCGGTCGGCACTCGAAGACGGGGCCGAGCCCGCCGGTGTCCTTTCCCTGCTCGCGTTCGACGAAAACGGCCACAGCGTCCACCGTGCGGCACCGCTCGGGCTGGCGCTCACCGTCGCGCTGGTCCAAGCGCTCGGGGACGCCGGTGTGCGGGCGCTGCTGTGGTGCGCGAGTGACGGCGCGGTGTCCGTGACCCCGGCCGAGGCGCCGCGGAATCCGGCACAGGCCCAGGTGTGGGGGTTCGGCCGGGTCGTCGGCCTGGAACACCCCGAACGCTGGGGCGGACTCGTGGACCTGCCTGCCGAGGTGACGGACCGCGCCCTCGCCGGACTGACAAGCGCACTCGGCAACGCGGCGGAGGAAGACCAGCTCGCCGTCCGTGCCACCGGCGTCCTCGTCCGCCGCCTGCTGCGTACTCCGGCCGGAGACGTACCGGTCCGGACCTGGCGCCCGGAAGGCACGGTCCTGGTGACCGGGGGCACGGGCGCGCTCGGGACGCACGTCGTCCGCTGGCTCGCGCGCAACGGAGCCGAGCACGTGCTCGTCACCAGCCGTCGCGGCCCTGACGCCCCCGGAGCTGCGGAACTCCGCGACGAGCTCGCGGAGCTGGGGTGCCGCGTGACGATCGCGGCTTGCGACATCGCCGATCGCGCTTCGCTCGCCGAGGTGCTCGCGGAGCATCCGGTCACCGCCGTGTTCCATGTGGCGGCGGTGCTCGACGACAGCCTGATCGACTCGCTCACCACCGCGCAGATCGACCGGGTCACCCAGGTCAAGGTCGGCGGCACCCGTAACCTCCACGAACTGACCGAAGACCGCGACCTGTCCGCGTTCGTGCTCTTCTCGTCGTTCGCCGGCACCACCGGCGGGCCGGGGCAGGGCAACTACGCGCCCGGCAACGCCTTCCTGGACGCCTTCGCGCAGCAACGCCGCGCGCACGGCCGCACCGCGACCGCCGTCGCCTGGGGACCGTGGGCGGGCGGCGGTATGGCCGAGGGCGACGGCGGGGAACTGTCACGGCGGCACGGGCTCAAGGACGTCAGTCCCGAGCTGTCGCTGGCCATCCTCCAGCAGGCGCTCGACCACGACGAAACCTTCCTGACCGTCGCGGACATCGACTGGGAACGGTTCTTCCTCGCCTTCACCTCCTCGCGGGCACGGCCGTTCCTGCACGGGGTGGACGACGTCCGGCGGATGCTCGCCTCCGGTGCGGGCGGGGACATGGTCGGCACGGGCACGGCGAAGAACGCCGCCCCCGCGTCGGCCTCCGAACTCGGCGCGCGGCTGGCGAACCAGCCTGCCGCCGACCAGGAGCGCGAGCTGATGCGGCTCGTCCGCGGCCAGATCGCCACCGTGCTCGGGCATGCCGACGCCGAACGCATCGAGGCCAAGAAAGCCTTCCGCGAACTGGGTTTCGACTCGGTGACCGCGGTCGAACTGCGAAACCGGCTGAACGTGATCACCGGGCTCCGGCTGCCTGCCACGCTGATCTTCGACTTCCCGTCACCGGCCGCGCTGGTCGCGCATCTGCGCAAGGAAGTACTCGGCGAGGCCGAAAGCACCGCCCCGGTCACGGCCGTCCCGGTGGCCGCGACGGACGAACCCGTGGCCATCGTGGCGATGAGCTGCCGTTATCCGGGCGACGTGGAGACGCCGGAAGACCTGTGGCGAATGCTCGCCACCGGCGGCGAAGGCATCACGGACTTCCCGGTCGACCGGGGCTGGGATGTCGAGGCACTCTACGACCCGGACCCGGCGGCCGAGGGCAAGACCTACACCCGCCGCGGCGGTTTCCTGCACCGGGCCGGGGATTTCGATCCTGGGTTCTTCGGGATCTCACCGCGTGAGGCGCTGGCGATGGATCCGCAGCAGCGGCTGTTGCTGGAGACTTCGTGGGAGGCCTTCGAACGAGCGGGCATCGACCCGCTGTCCCTCGCGGGAAGTTCTTCGGGAGTCTTCTTCGGAATGTCCTATCAGGACTATGTCGATCAGCTGAACCAGGCGCCCGACAGTGTTTACGTCGGAGTCGGCAACACCGCGAGTGTGGCGTCGGGTCGGGTGGCGTATGCGTTGGGGTTGGAGGGTCCGGCGGTGACGATTGATACGGCGTGTTCTTCGTCGTTGGTGGCGTTGCATTTGGCGT
>NZ_JBHRWK010000098.1:0-42004 GCF_042647925.1 Amycolatopsis speibonae | reverse complement strand
GCCTCTTCACCACCACCCAGCCCCAGACAGTGTGATGGGGCAGGGCCTCCGGCCCCGCCCCACCAACACCAACGAACCCCAATCCGAAAACGCAACAGCCTCTTCAGGGTAGGCAAGGAGGCCTTCACGGACCGGACCGGCGCCGTTTCCTCCGGCAGGCGGGGCGTTTCGCTCCCATGAGGACGCCGAACACGACAGAATGACCCCGTGCGAATCCTCTGTGGTGCGGTCGCCCTGGTCCTGCTCGGCGTCACCGGGTGTCAGTCCGGGGTTTCCGGCCAACCTGAACCCGAAGGCGACAGTTTCGCGGTCAAGGACGGCTCCCGGTTGCGGTTCCGGCCGGTCCTGGCCGAACTCCCGCCCGGTCCGGCGACGGGCGCGGCGACGAACCGCCAGAGCACGGAGCCCGCCGAGCAGCAGGCCGCAGCGGCGGCGCTGGACTGCTCGCCGGGGCCGGACCCGTTGGACGGCCGTGACGATCCGGCGCTCCCGCTGGTCGGCTGCGACCGCGTCCAGGGCACGAAGTACGTGCTCGGACCGGCCTTCCTCACCGGAGCCGACCTCAGCAAGGCGAACGCCCGGCTCGATGCCCAGACGGGCAGTTCGATCGTCGGACTCAGCTTCACTGACGCGGGTTCGCGGACGTGGGCCGACTGGACCGCGGGGAACATCGGCAAGCAGGTCGCGATGGTGCTGAAGAGCCGGGTGCTGACCGCGCCGTCGATCCAGGCCGCGATCACCGGCGGGGAAACCCAGATCACCGGCAAGTTCACCCTGCCCGAGGCGCGCCAGCTGGCGCGCGACATCGCCGGCGTCTGACCCGGACGGCGGTGCGGAATACGATCACCGCGCCCGACGTTTGAGCGTTCAACTACTTGAGGAGTTGGACATGGGTTACGAGATCCTGGGTACCCGGCAGGCGCCGACCTTCGGCCTGGACACCTTCGGTGACGTGGAGAACGGCCCGGACGGCCAGCCGGTGAGCCAGGCCGAGGCCATCCGCCAGGTCGTGGCCGAAGGCGTTCTCGCCGACCAGGTGGGCGTGGACTACTTCGGCGTCGGCGAGCACCACCGCGCCGAGATGGCGGTGTCGTCGCCGGACGTCGTCCTGGCGTCGGTCGCCGGTCAGACCGAGCGGATCCGGCTGGGCACGGCGGTCACGGTGCTCAGCTCGGACGACCCGGTGCGCGTCTACGAGCGGTTCGCTACGCTGGACGCAGTTTCCCGGGGACGCGCCGAGGTCACCCTCGGGCGGGGTTCGTTCACCGAGTCGTTCCCCCTGTTCGGCTATTCGCTCGATGACTACGAAGCGCTCTTCGCCGAGAAGCTCGATCTGTTCACGCATCTGCAGGGGGAGAAGCCGGTCGACTGGTCCGGGACCGTGCGTCCCGCGCTCGAGGGCGCGCAGGCCTACCCGGTCACCGAGGCGGGCAGCCTGCCCGCCTGGGTCGGCGTCGGCGGCACCCCGCAGTCGGTGGTCCGCGCGGCCGCGTACGGCCTGCCGCTGGTGATGGCGGTGATCGGCGGATCTCCGGAGCGCTTCACGCCGCTGGCCGACCTGTACCGCCGCGCGCTGAAGGAGGCGGGACACCAGGAGCTGCCGATCTCCATGCACAGCCCCGGTCACATCGCCGAGACCGACGAACTCGCGGTGGCCCAGCACTTCCCGCATCACCAGGCCGCCTTCGCCAAGATCGGCGCCGAACGGGGCTGGGGCCCGATGTCCCGGGCCGACTACGACGGCATGGCCGGGCCGCGCGGCGCGCTGTTCGTCGGCTCACCGGAGACAGTCGCGCAGAAGATCGCCTGGGCGGTACGGACCCTTGGCCTGTCGCGATTCCAGCTCAAGTACGGGGCGGGCGCGCTTCCGCACGAGCAGCGCCTGAACTCGATCCGGCTGTACGGCGAACAGGTCATCCCTCGGGTGAAGGAGCTGCTCGGCTAGCCTCGAAACCGTGGTGTTCGACTCCGAGCGATTCGACCTTCAGCCGTACACCGGTTTCGACATGTCCCGCTGTGTCCGGCGGACCTCGTGCAGCTGGGAGGATTCCGGCTGGGAGTCCCTGCTCGTCCAGCGATTCGACCACGTTCCCGTCGTCGAGGACCTGAGCCTGCCCGCCACGGCGGATCTGCACCTGGTCCTGCCGCTGGCGGGGACGGGCGGTGATGGAGACACGCGGCGAAGGCCGGTGGAAACGCCATCACTGGGAGCCGGGGCGGCTCGAACTCGCCGTTCCCGGCAGGCCGGTCTTACGCCGGTACCGCGGGGACGGGTCGATGCGCAGCCTGCAGGTGCATCTCCCGGGCACCACGGTCGAGTCGGTCGCGGAGCGGCTGGGCGGCCGCGTGGTGGACCACGAGGCGATGGCGGCGTCCGTGGCCGCCGGAGACCCGCTGCTCGGTGAGCTGGTCCGGGCCGTCGGGAACGCGGGGGAGAACGACGACCTGTACGCCGAATCCGCGGCCGCCTTCCTCACCGTGCATCTGCTCACCCGGCACGCGCGGAAGCCGGAGCAGCCCGGCACGGGGCGGGAGGACAACCGGGTCCGCTCGGCCGTCGCGATGATGCGCGAACGGCTGGCCGAGCCGCTCAGCGTCGCCGAGATCGCCGGGGAAGTACATCTGAGCGTCTATCACTTCATCCGGGTCTTCAAGGAAAAGACCGGTGAGGCACCACACCGGTATCTCGGCAGGCTCCGGA
This sequence comes from Amycolatopsis speibonae, assembly GCF_042647925.1. Taxonomy (NCBI): domain Bacteria; kingdom Bacillati; phylum Actinomycetota; class Actinomycetes; order Pseudonocardiales; family Pseudonocardiaceae; genus Amycolatopsis; species Amycolatopsis speibonae. The sequence goes on along the minus strand of NZ_JBHRWK010000098.1, from coordinate 39,303 downwards.
TCGAGAAGGCGCGAAGGCTGCTGCGCGGCACCGGCTTCCCGATCGCTCAGATCGCGCGCAGCTGTGGGTTCGCCACTCCAGGAGCCCTGTCGGCCGCTTTCCTTCGGCACACCGGATCACGCCCCTCGGAGTACCGCAATTCCTGACCGAGGTCCCGCAATCTCACGCATGGTGACCCCGGCCGCGCGTTCCTAGGGTGACCGGGTGAGTAGTTCTGGAGTGCGGTCGTACGACGTCACCGCCGAATCGACAGCGCCGCCCGCCGCGGTGTGGGCCCTGTTGCTGGACGCCCGAAGCTGGCCGGTCTGGTCTCGGGTCGGCTCCCTGGAAGCCGGTGCGTCACAAGGACTTTCCGCCGACGGACGCGACGGCGTCGGCGCGATCCGCGCCTTCCGTACCGGCAAGACGGTCACCAAGGAGCGGATCACCGCTCTCGACCCCGAACGTCGGTTCGCCTACGAGGGGGTGGACGTCCCGGTGATGGTCGACTACCAGGCCGCTGTCGAGCTGTGCGAAACACCCGGCGGCGGGACACGGATCCGTTGGCACGGAACGTATCGCGTCGGCCGGGGCAACGCGTGGATCTTCCGCTGGTATCTCCGCCGCTTCATGCGGGACATGGCGACCGGGCTCGCCGACACCGCCGGCGGCCCGGCCCGGTGACCATGACAGGAAATCAGTGCCGGGCAGCGGCTTCACGGTGGAAGCCGGCGATCATCGCTTCGGTGCTCGGCGGATTGAAGGGCTGCCCGAGTGTCCGCATGAGCGAGTTCACGCTGGGGCGGTACATCCCGGTCTTGCAGTAGCGGGACCCCTCGAAGGCGCCGACAGTGCCGCCGTCGGGGGAGGGCTTGCCGAGCCAGGTGTGCCACTTGGCCCGGCGGTCCCGCATCTGCGCGGCCGTGAGCGCGGACGCGTTGGGCTCCTGGGGTTCACGGGTTTCGCAGGTGCCGTAGTCGTATTCGTCGGCCAGCCCGCCGATGGAGTGCCCGAGTTCGTGGGCGACGATCTGGCTGGCCTGGATGTTGCCGCCCGAAGAGGTCGCGACGCCGCCGCCCGCTCCGCCGTACTTGGTGGTGTTCGCCAGCATGATGACCTGATCGACGTCCGGTGCGGCCGCGGCGTACTGATTCGCCTTGGTTTCGTTGACGCACAACAGCCGTTCGATACCGCCGCACCAGAAGTACGAGCCCAGCGCGGTGTTGCGCCGCACCCCCTGGGTCGGGTCGTTGGTGACGCCGGACTGGGCGGAGACGACGTCGACCTGCCAGAGATTGAACTGCTTGCGATAGCTCTTGTACGGCTCGATCGCGAACAGCGCCGCGATGCTGGAGCGGACGTGCTGCGAGTACGTGCCCAGCTGCGAGGAGGTGTAGCCGTCGCCGACGAAGACCAGGTCGAAAGTGGTCTCGCTGGGGCCGTTGGTCTCGATCGGGGTCACCGCGGCGGCGTTCGCGATCAGTTGTGGTGCGGCGGTTCTGTCCGAGGACGGCCGGGTGACCTCCACCCGGGTGATGCTCCCTCCGGGTTCGAAGGCCTCCATCGACGTCGTGAACCGGGGAGCCGCCGACGCCGTCGCGGGCGTGAATCCGGCGACGAGAACGGCGGTCAGCGCGACCATGAGACATGCGCGTCGCATGCGTACTCCTTGCGGGGAAGGGGAGAAAAGAGGAGTACGAAAAACGATCCCGACTTTCGACGGCTTCCGGCACATCCCAAGTGGCCATAAGGTCCGCGTGATGGACGTCGAGTTACGTCATCTGCGAGTGGTGTGCGCGGTGGCCGACGCGGGCAGCATCACGCGTGCGGCGATCGGCATCGGGAGCAGTCAGCCCGCGCTGACCGCCGCCGTGCAACGGATCGAGCGCGCGTTCGGCGGAACTTTGTTCGTCCGCGGCAGGGACGGAGTCTTCCCCACGGCGTTCGGCGAATGCGTGCTCGTCCGGGCGCGGGCCGTCCTGGCCGCGGCGGACACGCTGCACCGGGACGCGGCGCGCTGGCTGGCGGACGGGGAGGAACGTCCTGTCGCGCTGGGTGGGATCGGCGGTTCGATGGTCGTCGAGCTGGCCGACCGCCTCGGTGACTCCGGCCGGGGGCAAGCGGTTTCGGTGACCACGGAGTTCTCGCCCTTGCGGCTGCTGGATCTCGTGGCAGGCGGGCAACTCGACGCCGCCGTCGTCGCCGACTATCCCGGTCACGTCCTGCCGCCGGCGCCAGGGGTGGCGACGCGGCCACTGGCGACGCAACCGGTGTTCGTGGCGATCGCCGCGGACCATCCGGCCGCCCACCGCGCCGAGATCGACCTCGCCGACCTCGCCGGGGAACGGTGGGTGCTCGGGCCGTCCGACGGCGCCGGCTGGCCGGAGTGCTTCGAGGAGGCCTGCGGGCGGGTGGGATTCCGGCCGCAGGTCGCGCACCGGAGCACGGAACTCCGGCCACTGCAACGCCTGATCGCCGCGGGCCGGGCGATTTCCCCTTGCCAGGTAACCTTTCCCGCCTCGCCCGGAGTCACGATCCGTTGCCTCGCGGGGGATCCGTTGTGGATGCGGTATCTGATCGCCTGGAGCACCGAAGGAGCCTTCGGCGGGAACAGCGAGGTCTTGATCGCCGCGGCCGAGGCGGCTTACCGGTCCGACACCGACAGCAGTCACACCTATCGGCACTGGCTCGCCCGCCGCGGTGAACCCGTCGACGTCCGGCGTGCCATCGGGTGACACCTGGTCGGGGAATTCCCCTTGTCGGGCGGGGGTCCTAGCCTCGGATCACCTCATCGACGAAGGGTAGAAAATTGCGTCTGCGCGCCCTGCTGGCCGCTGCTGTCCTGACCATCACCACCGCTCCGGCCGCGCTCGCCGCGCCGGACGTCGCCCACGGCACCGATGTCCCACCGGGACAATTCGGGTTCGTCGCGAAGATCGCGATGACGAAAATCCCTCGCCCGGACGGTTCGACCTACAGCAGTTTCTGCACGGGGGCGCTGATCGCGCCCGGCTGGGTCATCACGACCGGCCACTGCTTCCACGACGCGCACCGCAAGCGGGTCTCGGGCAAGGCGCCGTATCCGACGACGGTGACGTTGGGTCTCGTCGACGAAGCGACCGAATCAGGCGTGGCCCGCAAGGCGACCGAAGTGCTGCAGGCGAAGGAGAACGACGTCGCCCTCATCAGGCTGGACACCCCGGTGACCACGGTTTCGCCGCTGACGGTGAACCGGGCGGTTCCCCAGGTCGGCCTCCACCTGACCCTGGCGGGCTGGGGCAGCCTGACCTCGACGAATCCCGCTCCGGCGACGCGGATGCAGCAAGGCACCGTGCAGGTGGCGACGGTGGCCCCGACGACGGTGGGCGTCCGCGGCGCGGCGCCGTCGATCACGACCAGCGCCTGCACGTACGACTCGGGCGCACCGTACTTCGTCCCGGGCGGCAAGAGCGGCGCCCTGGTCTCGCTGGAGGCCACGGGGCCGGATTGCCCGCACGCCGGGGTCGAGACGACGTCCCGCGCGGACGCCATCGCGGACTGGATCGCCACCCAAACGGGGTAGCGGTCCGTTTCGGCCGATGACGGAGCGGGTAGTGGCGTGAGCAGGAGGTACAGCGATGACCAAGGCTGGAATGACCGCTCCTCCGGCGCCGCCGAACCCGATGCCGCCGGACCCCGGAGTGCCCGATCCCGGTATCCCCGAGCCGGTGCCGGACCCTGGCAGGCCCGAGCCGCTACCGGACCCCGGGGCGCCTGAGCGCGTCCCCGATCCGGGCCCGGACCGCCCGCTGCCGGAACCCGGAAGCCCGCCGGAAGCTCAGCCCGGGACGGCCGGGCTCAGAGGGTGAAAGCGAGCCACAGCGCGAGCCAGGCGCAGGCCGCGACCGCGACGGCGACCGCGCAAACCCGCAGGCCGGCGGTGGCGATCCGGAGCGACGCGGTGCCGTTGTGCTGTCGGTGATTCCCCATGATGCCGCCCTCCTTTCAAGATCACCTTCCGCTCTTCGCGCGTTCCGCGCAGCGGGGATGAGCTGTCAGGGTGACCCCATCCGAGTGAGGGTGGCAGGAAAACAGGCCCGGCCGGAGTTCCGGCCGGGCCTGTTCCGGGTCAGCTGGGTGGGCCACGACGCCGTCTTCGGCGACCGAGAGCGTGCAGTGACAATGTGATGTGCAACACAAACGCAACCTGCGCCGACAGTGTCAGAGCCAGCTGTTGTGGGCGGCGAAGACTCCCAGCTGGAACCGGCTGGAGACACCGGCGCGGTCCATCAGGGTTTCCAGATAGCGGAACAGGGTGCGCCTGCTGACGCCGAGTTCGGCGGCGATCTCGTCGTCCTTGCGCCCGGCGGCGAGCAGGATCAGCAGTTCGCGTTCGATCGGCCGGATCGGCTGCTCGGCCGTCCGCCCCTGCCGGTCGAGCGGAAGCGCCGCGGCCCAGGAAGTTTCGAACAATCCCTCCAGTGCGGAGAAAAGGCTGCAAGGGCGCACGATCACGATGGACTGGTTGCGATCGGCCTCCCGGATCGTCAGCGCGATGGTGGCCGCCCGGTCGTCGAAAAGCGTCAGTTTCACCGGGAGTTCGGGCAGCAGCCGTGCCTGTTCACCGGCTCGCAGGCACGGCAGGATGTTCGCGGCGAGGTAGCCGGGGTCGCCGATCGACGCTCCACTGTAGACACAGCGGTAGCCGATTCCGCGCCGCAGCTGCTCTTCTTCCAGCAGGTTCCGGCGGCCTCCGGTGAAGTAGGGCGGGGAATCGAGACGGCGGACCTGGTGCCGCACCGTGGTCGCGAGATGCTGAAGCCGGGGGAGGATGGCGTCGCCGGTGACCACTTCGAGCAGATCCTGCGCGTGGGGCATCCCCGAATGCGCTCGCCGGAAGGCGCGGTACGCGGTCTGGACCGCGAGCCGCGCGTCGTGCAGTTCGGCCTGCCGTCGTGTGGTCAGCGCGGCGAGCGCCTCACCGGGGTTCGCGGGGAGGAATTCGGTACCGTCCACTCCGGACGACACCGCCAGCCCCGCGTCCGCCAGTTCCTTCAGCGCCAGGTGGACGGTCTCCGCGTCGTCGTCCCGCCAGGCGAGTTCCCCGGCGGTCACGGGCGCGCTTTCGAGCATCCGGCGGTAGATCCGGGCGGCGGTCTCACCGAGGCCCAGTCTGGCCAGCTGCGCGCCGAGCCCGTCCGGGGGAGTCACCGCTAGACGCCCGAGGTGTCGCGGATCCAAGTGCGGTTCGCCGCGATGCCGGTGTGCGTCGAGCTGTCCACCTTGTTGCCGGCGATGTGCACGCCGACCTGTTTGCCGCCGACGAAGACCGGTCCGCCCGAGTCGCCGCCGTTGGTCAGCCCGTTGCCCCGGCGCGCCTTGATCAGTCCATTCCCGACACTGGTCACCTTCATCTGGGCGACCTTCAGGTAGCGCTGCAGGTCACCGTCTTCGTTGTAGCCCCAGCCGTAAACGTATTCGGTGTCACCGGTGGCGACGGAAGTACCGAGGGACGCGTACGTCGTGCTGACCGAACGGTCGAGTCGCAGCAGCGCGATGTCGGCACCGCCGGAGGGGGTGTGGATGGCGGCGACCGCGGCGTAGGTTCCGGCCCGGTGGTCGACATCGCCCACGCGGACCGAGTATTCGGCGCCGGGTTCGTCGATGCAGTGCCGGGCGGTGAGCACCCAGCGGGCGCTGATGATCGAACCGGAGCACCACTGCGAGCCGTTCTGCTCGATCATGGCGGCCCACGGGCCGGACTGGGCGTATCCGCCGTCGATGATGGGGGCCGCGCCGGCGGCGGGCGCGACCGTCATGAGCCCGGCCGCGCACAGCAGTGCGGTGAGGAGACCTCGGATGCGCATGGTGCCTTCCAATGCAGGGAAATACAGAAAAGAAGGGGAATCGACGGCGCGCCGCTTTCGACCGCGGCGGGATCGCCAGGGGTCGCCCGGCCGGATCCGACGCCGGTTTTCCCATGCTAGGCAAGCGGATACGACCGTTGATAGCGACTAAAGACGGGAGAAGCCCGCGCCGGGCGGCACGGGACCAGCGTCATCGGCACGGGAGTGCCGATGGCACTGATGTGTCACGGAGGGACCGGTGCCGCGACTCAGCGCGGCCAGGCTGCCTTTAAGTGCACAAGCGTGCACTGAAGCCGTCGGCCAGGCGTACTCTGAAAGTAGTCGCAAAATTTCTGAAACGTGTCAACTTCTTGCATTCGGTCCCCGGGTTGTTGCATGCTCAAACGGCTCTGGCTCCCTCCCCGCTGTCTCAAAGAAGAGAAGACGCCATGACACGTATGCGCCTGTCCCGGATCATCGCCGGTTTCCTGGCCACGGGGCTTTCCGTCGCCGGGCTCTCCCTCGCTTCCGCCGCGAGCGGGCCACCCCCGGGTACCGCCGCCCCACCCGGACAGGCCGCGCTCGCGGAGGTGCCGCTGACCCGGACGATGTCGGCCAGCAGCGCGCTGCCCGGCTATCCCGTCGCGAACGCCGTCGACGGAAACCAGGACAGCTATTGGGAATCGGCCAACAACGCGTTCCCGCAGTGGATCCAGGCCGACCTCGGGGCGGCCAAATCCCTCTCGCGGATCGTGCTGAAACTGCCGTCGGGCTGGGAGTCCCGCACCCAGACGCTGGCAGTGCGCGGTAGCGCCGACGGCACGGCGTTCACCGACCTCGCCGCCCCGGCCGGCTACGCGTTCGCCCCCGGCGCCGACACGGTCACGATCCCGATGACCGCGTCGGCCCGCTATGTGCGGCTGCAGGTCACCGCGAACACGCGATGGCCTGCCGCGCAGCTCTCGGAGTTCGAGTTGTACGGGCCGGACACCGGCGACGCTCAGGTGCCGAGCGCGCCCGCGAATCTCGCGCTGACCGAGCCCTCCGCCGGGCAGCTCCGGCTGACCTGGTCGGCTTCGGCCGACAACGTCGGCGTCACCGGCTACACCGTCTATCGCGACGGCACACCGGTCACCACGATCACCGGCACCTCGTTCGCCGAGGCCCGGCCCGCGGGGACGCGGGTCGAGTACTTCGTGCGGGCCAAGGACGCGGCGGGCAACGAATCCGGCGACAGCGACCACGTCGTGCGCTCCGGGACGAGCGCGGGCGCGAACCTGGCGGCGGGCAAGCCGATCGAGGCCACCTCGACGGTCCACTCGTTCGTCGCAGCCAACGCCAACGACAACAACACCGCCACGTACTGGGAATCCGCCGCGGGCTATCCGAACTCGCTGACGGTGAAGCTCGGGGTCGACGCGGAGGTCGACTCGGTCGTGGTGAAGCTCGCCCCGGAGGCCGTCTGGGGCGCGCGGACACAGAACTTCGAGATCCTCGGCCGCGCGCAGGGCGCCACCGCGTTCACCGCCCTGACGGCGCGGGCGGACCATCGCTTCGACCCGGCCACGAACCAGAACTCGGTGGTCATCCCGGTCAGCGGACGTGCGTCGGACGTGCGTCTGCAGTTCTTCGCCAACTCCGGCGCCCCCGGCGGTCAAGTCGCGGAGTTCCAGGTGACCGGCACTCCGGCGCCGAATCCGGACCTCGTCGTCACCGGCACGACCTGGACACCGGCGAACCCGACGGAGACCAGTCAGCTCGCCGTGTCTGCCACGGTGAAGAACGCCGGCACCGCGAACGCGGGCGCGACGACCGTGAACGTCAGTCTCGGCGGCACCGTCGTCGGTGAGGCGGCTGTCCCGGCTCTCGCCGCGGGTGCGTCCGCCACGGTGACGGTGAACGCGGGTACGCGTCCCCAGGGCACGTACAGCGTGGCCGCCTCGGCCGACCCCGCGAACACGGTGGCCGAGCAGAACGAAACCAACAACACGTTCACCTCGCCGACGTCGCTGGTCATCGCACAGTCGCCGGGACCCGACCTCGAGGTCACCGGCATCACCTCCAACCCGCCCAATCCGGCGGTCGGTTCGGCCGTGTCGTTCACTGTCGCGGTGCACAACCGGGGCACGAGCGGCGCGGGCGCTTCGGTGACCCGGCTGGTCGTCGGAGGCGCCACGCTGACCGGCGCCACCGGCGCGATCGAGGCGGGCGTCACCGCGAACGTCGCGATCTCGGGTACGTGGACCGCCGCCAACGGGGGCGCGACCCTCACCGCGACGGCCGACGCGACCGGCACGGTCACGGAGACCAACGAAGCCAATAACAGCCTCTCTCGGGCGATCGTGGCCGGCCGCGGCGCGGCTGTCCCGTACGTCGAGTACGAGGCGGAAGCCGCGCAGTACCAAGGACAACTGCTGGAGGCCGACCCGCTGCGCACCTTCGGCCACACGAACTTCGCGACCGAGTCCTCGGGCCGCGAGTCCGTGCGGCTGGCGGACCAGGGCCAGTACGTCGAGTTCACGTCGTCGAACCAGGCGAACTCGATCGTCGTGCGCAACTCCATCCCCGACGCCCCCGGTGGTGGCGGGCAGGACGCGACGATCAGCCTGTACGTCAACGGGACTTTCGCGCAGAAGCTGACGCTGTCGTCGAAGCACAGCTGGCTCTACGGCAGCACCGACGACCCCGAAGGTCTGACCAACACCCCGCAGGCCAACGCGCGACGGCTGTTCGACGAGTCGCACGCGCTGCTGTCCCGGTCGTACCCGCCGGGCACGAAGTTCAAGCTGCAGCGGGACAGCGGTGACAACGCGGCGTTCTACATCGTCGACATGATCGATCTGGAGCAGGTCGCGCCCGCCGCGGAGAAGCCGTCGAACTGCGTGTCGATCACGGAGTACGGCGCGGTGCCGAACGACGGGAACGACGACTCGACCGCGATCCAGCGCGCGGTGACCGACGACCAGAACGGCGTGATCGGCTGCGTCTGGATCCCGGCCGGGCAGTGGCGGCAGGAGAAGAAGATCTTGACCGACGACCCGAACGTGCCCAACGGCGGCGGCCAGTACAACCAGATCGGCATCTCCGACGTGACGATCCGCGGTGCCGGGATGTGGCATTCGCAGCTGTACTCGCAGATCGAGCCGCAGAACGCAGGCGGCATCAACCACCCGCACGAAGGGAACTTCGGCTTCGACATCGACAAGAACACCCAGATCTCCGACATCGCCATCTTCGGTTCCGGCCGGATCCGGGGCGGTGACGGTGGCGCGGAAGGAGGCGTCGGCCTCAACGGCCGGTTCGGCACCGGGACGAAGATCTCGAACGTGTGGATCGAGCACGCCAACGTCGGCGTGTGGGTCGGGCGGGACTACAGCAACCTCCCGGCGCTCTGGGGTCCGGCCGACGGCCTGGAGTTCAGCGGCATGCGCATCCGGAACACCTACGCCGACGGCATCAACTTCACCAACGGCACCAGGAACTCGAAGGTGTTCAACTCGTCGTTCCGCACCACCGGTGACGACTCGCTCGCGGTGTGGGCGAACCAGTACGTGAAGGACACTTCACAGGACATCGCGCACGACAACGTGTTCGCCAACAACACGATCCAGCTTCCTTGGCGTGCCAACGGGATCGCGATCTACGGCGGCTACGGAAACAAGATCGAGAGCAACATCGTCCACGACACGATGAACTATCCGGGCATCATGCTGGCGACGGATCACGATCCGCTGCCGTTCTCCGGGCAGACGCTCATCGCGAACAACGCCCTGTACCGCTGCGGCGGGGTGTTCTGGGGCGAGCAGCAGGAGTTCGGCGCGATCACGTTCTTCGCGCAGGGCAAGGACATTCCCGGGGTCGTCCTGCGGGACACGGAGATCCACGACTCGACCTACGACGGCATCCAGTTCAAGACGGGTGGCGGCGTGGTGACGGCGGCCGTCGCAGACGTCAAGATCGACAAGTCGAACAACGGAGCCGGTATTCTCGCGATGAGCGGCGCCCGCGGCAGCGCGACCTTGACGAACGTGACGATCACGAACTCGGCGGGCGGTGACGTCGTCCGTGAGCCGGGGTCGCAGTTCGTGATCAACGGCGGACCGGTTCCGGCAGTGGTCTCGTCGGGCCGCCGCGGCACGAGGTAACCCCGAGCGTGATCCGGGGCCGGAGTGGGTGACCGCTCCGGCCCCTTTCACGTCCGAGGGCTCAGGCCCGCCACGGCCAGCCGGAACAGCCTGTCCGCCTGCGAGGCGGGATCCGGGTAGTGCTCGGTGGCCAGGACGATGCCGACGATCAGCGTGATCAGGTCCGCGACGGTGACTTCCGGCGCCACCACTCCGTCCCGCGCGGCCTGCCGCAGAAGCGGTTCTCCAGCGTCTTCGAGGGCGGAGGAGCAGGAGTTCTCGTGCGCGGGATCGGTTTCGTCGTAGGAGAGCGCGGCCGCCAGACCGCGGGCGGTGACGCAGTAGGCCACGACCTCGTCGAGCCAGGTCAGGAGCCCTTTCCGGCTGTCGTCCTCGCCGGTCAGTTCGACGGCGCGGGCGCACAGCGCCGCGATCCGCTTCGCGGAGACCGCCTCCAGCAGGACCCGGCGGGTGGGGAAGTGGCGGCGCACGGTCGCTGAGCCGACGTTGGCGGTGCGGGCGATCTGCTCCAGCGAAGCGCCGGAGCCATGGGTCGCGACCTCTTCCTCGGCCACCGCGAGGATGCGCGCGTAGTTGCGCCGCGCGTCGGCGCGCTGGCCGTCCGACATGTCTTCACCTCGACGTTTGCGTAAGTGGCGGGCCCCGCCATATTGTAGCGGACGATAAGTGGCGGGCCCCGCCACTTTGTCGACCAAAGGAGCGATCATGTCCTCAGCACCCGTTTTGGTCACCGGTGCCACCGGCAGGCAGGGCGGCGCGACCGCCCGCGCGCTGCTGGCGGCGGGCGTCCCCGTCCGTGCGCTCGTCCGTGACCCGGCCAAGGCGAAGGCCGTCGAAGCGCTCGGCGCCGAACTCGTCGTCGGCGATCTCCATGACCTCGATTCCGTGACCCGGGCGGCCAAGGGGGCCCGCGCCGTCTTCTCGGTGCAGATGCCCGGCATGAGCGCGGAAGGGTTCGACTTCGCCGGGGAGGTGGCTCAAGGCGTCAACCTCATCGAGGGCGCGAAGGCGGCCGGAGTGCCGCAGTTCGTGCACACCTCCGTCTCCGGGGCCGGTCAGCATGTCGAAGCGCCCGGATGGGCCGAGGGCCGCTGGGCTTCGATGGAGCCCACCTTGGGGGCCAAAGCCTCGATCCAGGACCGCCTGCGCGAAGCGGGCTTTCCCCGGTGGACACTCCTCAAGCCCGGCTTCTTCATGGAGAACTTCCTGCCCGACATGAAGTTCCTCTTCCCGCGCGGGGTCGAGGGTGGCCTGGTGAGCGTCATCAAGCCGTCGACGAGCCTGTCCCTGGCCGCCGTGGACGACATCGGTACCGCGGCCGCCGCGGCCATCGCCGAACCGGAGCGATTCGCCGGCGTCGAACTCGAACTCGCGAGCGACTTCCTGACCATGGCGGAGATCGCCGAGGTTCTTTCGGAGGTGCTGGGTACGCGGCTGGTGGCTCCGGACATGACCGTGGAGCAGGCTGTCGCCGCCGGGATGCCGCCGATGGGCGCTTCGCACGAGTGGCTGAACGTGATCGGCCAGCCGGGACGACCGCGGTTCGCGCGGGAGTTCGGTATTCCGCTCACCGGTTTCGCGGCTTGGGCGCGGAAATACCTCGGGTAGTGCGTGATCGTCGAGGCATGCGCATCGAGCCGCTGCCGGTTTGACAAAGCGGAACACTGCTCCGTATGTTTGTGGAACAGTGCTCCGCTTAGCGCGGCGCCTTGACACAAGAGAAGGCCCACCATGAGCACTACCACTCCGACACCGGTCCTCTCGATCGCTCCGGTGGTCCTGGCGACGCCGGATCGGGCCGTGGACCTGCGGCTGCGGATTTCCGCGCCGATCACCGGAAACGAGCTGCCGGTCATCCTGCTGTCGCACGGCCAGGGCCCCTCGAACCATCTCTCGTCGCTGAACGGCTACGCGCCGCTCGTGGACTTCTGGGCGGCGCACGGCTTCGTCGTCATCCAGCCGACCCACCTGAGCTCGCGGACGCTGAACCTGGCGGCCGGCGACCCGGAAGCGCCGCTGTACCAACGATCCCGGGCCGAGGACATGATCCGGATCCTCGACCGGCTCGACGAGATCGAGGACGCCGTTCCCCACCTGCGCGGCCGGCTGGACCGGGGCAAGGTCGCCGTCGCCGGGCATTCGATGGGCGGGCACACCGCGAGCCTCCTGCTGGGCGCGCGCTACACCGACGACGATGGTGAGGAGGTGGACCTCGCCGAGCCCCGGATCTCCGCCGGTGTGCTGCTCGCCGCGCCCGGTCGCGGTGGCGACGCCGTCACCGGATTCGTGGCCGAGAACTACTCTTTCTTCCTCAGCACGGACTTCTCCACGATGACGACTCCCGCGCTCGTCGTCGCGGGGGACAAGGACTCCTCCACGCATCTGACGGTTCGCGGTCCGGAGTGGCACACCGACCCGTACTTTCTTTCGCCGGGCCGCAAGACGCTGCTCACCCTGTTCGACGCCGAGCACGGTCTCGGCGGGATCTCCGGCTACGACGTCGCCGAGACGACGGACGAGAACCTGGAGCGGGTGGCCGCGGTGCAGCGCCTCACGGTGGCCTACTTGCGTTCCGCGCTCTATCCCGGGGACGGCGCCTGGCAGGCGGCGTGTGACGAACTGGCCTCCGCGCCGGACCCGCTCGGCCGGGTCGAACTCCGTCTGCCGGAGTAGGTCTCAGCACACGGCCGGTGCGACGGTGAGGGTTCCGGCGTCCGTGTCCAGGACGGCGGCCGTCCCCAGCGGCACGGACAGCGGATCGGGGCCGTGCCCGACGTCGATCCCGCCGAGCACCGGGACGCCCAGCGCGCCCAGCCGATCCTCGAAGACGTCGACGAGGGTCCAGTCGCGGTCGGTGTAGTCCTCGAAACCGGGAAACCGGCCGAGCGCGACACCGCGTACGCCTCGCAGCGCGCCGGATCGGATCAGCTGGGTCAGCTGCCGGTCGATCTGCCCGAGGCCGATGGTCCGCTCTGCTTCGAGGAAGAGAATGGTGCCCGCCAGTGAAGGAAGTCCGGCGCCGACGGCGTGGGCGACGGTGCCGAGGTTGCCGCCGACGAGGTCCCCGGTGGCGGTGCCGGGGACCTCGGCCGCGACGGTCATGGTTCGCGGGTCGCGGTGCAGGACGGCGGGTTCGGTGCTCATCAGCAGGCACCGGGTCGAGGCCGCGGAACGAGCCCCTGCCAGGAAACCGTGGATTCCCGCCAGCCCGCAGTGGTGCCGGAGCGAGAGGTGCAAAGCGGTGATGTCGCTGAAACCGATCACCGGTTTGGGGTCAGCCCGGACCGCCGCGAAATCGAGGTCTTCGGCGATGCGGTACGCGCCCGCGCCGCCGCGGGTGGCGATCACCGCGCGGACGGCGGGATCACGGAACGCGTCGTCGAGATCGGCCAGCCGGTCTTCGTCCCGGCCCGCCATGTACCCCCACCGGTCGAACGCGTGTGCGCCGATTTCGACCTTCAGTCCCCAGCTTTCGAGCACCGCCGTGGTCTCGGCGACGAGCTCGCGGCTCGGAAAGCTGGCGGGGGACACGAGCCGGACGCGATCACCCGGCCGCAGCATCGGTGACACCAGAGTGCTTCGCGATGCTGTCACCGGATGATCGTGTCAGAGCACCGGGATCTCCGCCCACACCGTTTTGTATCCCGTGCCGGTGTCCACGCCCCATGCGCTGCTGATCGCCTCGACCAGTGCCAGCCCTCGCCCGTGCGGGCTCGTCGGATCCTGGTTGGTCACCCGGCGCGGTCGCAGATGCGGACGGCGGTCGTCGACCTCGACGCGGACCACGTCGCGGTCCCAAGCGACGGACACCCTGAGTTCGGCGACGCCGTCCGCGTGTTCGTGCGCGTTGGTGACCAGTTCGGTGGTGAGCAGTTCGGTGTCCGCGATGGTGATGCGGCCGACCTCGCTCAGCTGATCCCGGAGCCAGGACCGGACCTGTCCCAGCGGCGGGGCGCTGCCAGTGGGGAATTCGTATGCTTGCCGTGTTCCCGTAGTACCCACGCGTGTCTCCTTAGCGGGTTTCCCAGCTGGGCCAAGAGCATGGGCGTACTCGGGTAGTACCCAAGGGGCACGGCGTTCACACGCGGGAGTCTCCGGTGATCGCGGTGACCCTGATCTCCACGCGCATCTTCGGCGCGGCGAGGGCCGGGACGCCGATCTCTGTCCAGATCGGCGTACGGTCGCCCATCCGCTCGCGGAACTGCTCGACCATGACGCGGTTGTGGGTCTCGCCGATGAAACCGGGGGATTCCGGGACATGGTAGGAGTTCACGGAGATGACGTCCCGCCAGGTGGCACCCGCGGCGGCGAGGGTCCGCTCGATGTTCTCGAAGGTCTGGACGATTTCGGCTTCCAGATCCTCGGGGAAGGTGGGGAAAGGCAGGTCGCTGTGCCAGCCGCCCTGCCCGGAGATCTCGACGCGATCGCCGATGCGCACCGCCTGGCTGTAGCGCGTCTCGGCCTGGAGCCGCTCGCCGTGGCCGGGGGTGGTGAAGAACTGCGGCTGGGTCGTGGTGGCCTTCTCGTTGACTTCATGCATGAAGTCAACGTAGCACTGTTTGACTTCATGTGTGAAGTCGCGCGCTTCTCGGTAAGGTTCCGCCATGGCCACCCATGCGACCCCGGACCCGGACGAAGCGTTGTGGCTGACCCCTGCCGAGAAGGAGGCCTGGACCGGACTGGTCTCCCTGGTCCTCCTGCTTCCGGGGAGGCTGGAGTCGCCGCTGCAGCACGACGCCGGGCTGACGCTGTTCGAGTACCTGACCCTCAGTCATATCTCGGACGCTCCGGAGCGACGGCTGCGGATGAGCGAGCTGGCCTACCTCGCCAACGGCTCGCTTTCCCGGCTGTCCAATGTGGTCAAGCGGTTCGAGCAGCGAGGATGGGTGGAGCGAACGCCTGATCCCGACGACGGGCGGTACACCCTCGCCGTGCTCACCGACAGCGGTTACGAGGTGGTCGTCAAGGCGGCGCCTACGCACGTCCGTTCGGTGCGGGAGCTCGTCCTCGACCCGTTGAGCGCGGAGGATCAGCAGGACCTGGCGCGCATCGCCGCCAAACTGCGGACACGGCCCGTCGACCTGGCCTAGCCGGCGCGCGGTCCCTCGTGAGTGGTAGCGACGGTCAAGGCCAAGAGTGTCTTAGGTACCTACCGCCGGTCGGTTTCGTGCGGCCAGGGACGACACGTGTGCCCAGACGGACGACTCACGGCGAGAACGTGCCCGCACACGTGTCGTCCCGCCCATCACGCGTGCCGTCCACTCGGTCACACGACACCACCGTCGCGAAGTCGTTTCACTCGGCCCTGCGGCCGACAAACGAGCGGGAAGGTGCCGGACGTTGAATGATCTCGCCACGGTCTCGGCCGCCTGCGGTGTTGCGACATTCGGTGCGTGTTCGGCAAGAAAGATCCGCACGAAATCGCCTTTCCCGCCGTGATCCGATCACGGAAAACGCGGAGATCCCCGGTCCTTCTCATGCTCGTGAGTGAGAGCCGCCGGAGAGCTTTCCACTCGCCGGCCTAACGCGGACATGGTCCGAGTAGCCCGGATTCGCGGTAACAGCCCGTTGAGCACCTTGACATGCGGCGCTCCGGGTGACGTTTCCGCCATTCGCTAACGAAATGCGGAATGTTCCGTCTTTCTCAGGAAGCCCACAGGAATTCCGGCTTTCGGCCGGGTCTCGAAAGGGAAATCCATGTCGCGAAGACCACTTCTCGTCGTCATGACCGCCGTCACGGCGATGCTCGCGTCCACCGCGGTCGCCGCCGCGGCCCCACCGGGGGTGGACCCGGCCACGGTCGACCTCACGCTCAACGCGGGGCAGAGCACGGTCGTGACCAAGAACGTGACCACCTCGGCGGTGCCGCCGAACCCCGACCTCGTCCTGCTCGCGGACACCACGGGCAGCATGGGCGGGCCGATCGGCAACGTGCGGTCGAACGCCAACGCCATCACCGGTGACGTGCTCGCCGCGCAGCCGACCGCGCAGTTCGGCGTCGCCGAGTACAAGGACTTCACCGACTCGGTGCCCTTCAAGGTCAACCAGGGCATCACCGGCGACACCGCCGCCGTCCAGGCGGGAATCAACCAGTGGGTCGCCTCGGGCGGCGGGGACACGCCGGAAGCGAACCTGAACGCCCTGTACCAGCTGGCCACCGGCGCGGTCGACTTCCGGCCGGACGGCACCCGCATCATCGCGTGGTTCGGCGACGCGCCGTCGCACGATCCGAGCGGCGGGCACGACCTGGCCCAGACCATCGCGGCACTGCAGACGGCGAAGATCCGCGTGGTCGCCGTCAACGTCGGGGCGCTCGATTCCGGCGGGCAGGCCTCCGCGATCACGTCGGCCACGGGTGGGGTGCTGCTGAACAACGTCCCCGCCGGGCAGGTCTCCCAGGCGATCCTGGACGGCATCAAGTCCATCGAGGTCACGGTGACCCCGAAGGTGACCAGCTGCGACCCGCAGCTCACCGTCACCAACGACCCCGGCAGCGTCAAGGTGACCAGCGGCGACGTCGCCTCGTTCACCGAGACGATCAAGGCGTCGGCCAGTGCCGCTCCCGGCACCTACCACTGTGTCGTCGACTATCAGATCGACGGTGTTTCGCGGGGGTACATCGAGACCACGACCGTGCGCGTGCTCGGGTTGAGCATCAACGACGTGTCGGTCGACGAGGGCTCGGGCGGTGCGCAGGTACCGGCGACCTTCACGGTGTCGTTGCTCGGCGGCGCCAGCGCGAATCCGGTGACGGTGCAGTACTCGACCGCCAACGGCACCGCGACCGCGCCCGCCGACTACGCGACGACGAGCGGGATGGTCACGTTCGCCCCGGGCCAGACGGCCAAACCGGTGACCGTGCTGGTCAACCCGGACACCGTCGACGAGCCGAACGAGACGTTCACGGTGAACCTCTCGGCCCCGTCGGGCGCCGGGCTGGTCGATCCGACCGGGGTCGGCACGATCGTCGACGACGACCGTGACGGCGTCTTCTCCTGCACGGGCACCGCGGCGAACGTCCTCGGCGTGACCGCGGCGCAGGCGAACCCGGCGAACCTGCCGTGTGCCGACGACACCCGCACCGTCGTCGCCGCGACGCTCAACGCGGGCCTGATCAAGGTGGACACGAAGGTGCTTACCGCGTCGACCGATCTCACGCCGGACAACCAGTCGGCGGCCCCGGCCGCGGGTGATCGCGCGCTGGCGTCGGCGAAGATCGACAAGACGGTGATCAGCACGCTCGGGCTGAACATCGAGCTCGGCGTGATCCAGTCGCAGGCCACGGCGACCTGTCAGACGGCGCCGGGCGGACTCGCCCCGGTACTCGCAGGCGGTTCGAACGTCGCCTCGCTGAAGATCAACGGTGAGTCGATCACGGTGGGCTCGGCGCCGTTGACCATTCCGCTGGTCATCGGCTCGCTGAAGCTCAACGCCCAGACCGTGGCGAACGGCGTCGTGAAGCAGCAGGCCGTCGCGCTGGACACCGCGCTCGCGAAGATCGTGCTCGCGGAATCCCAGGCCGACGTGCACGGCACCGCCGCGCACCCGGCAGGCAACCCCTGCCGGCGCTGATCCGGTGAAACTCACCGGGCGGACGGGGGATCCCCGTCCGCCCGGTGGGTCAGGGGAGGACCTTGACGGCGGCCGCGGTGGCTTGCGCGAGCAGCTTGTTGTCGATCTTCGCGTCCTTGTCGGCCCGGTCGGTCAGGACCGAGATGACGATCGGCGCCCGGTTCGGCGGCCACACGACCCCGATGTCGTTGCGCGTTCCGTAACCCGCCGTGCCGGTCTTGTCGGCGACAGGCCAGCCGGGGACCCCGGCGCGGATGTTCTCGTCGCCGGTGGTGTTGGCGCGCATGATGTCGACCAGGATCTTGCGTTTGTCCTCGGGCAGCGCGTTGCCGAGGGCGAAGACGCGCAGGCTCACGGCGAGGGCACGCGGCGTGCTGGTGTCCCGGGGGTCGCCGGGGAAGGTGTCGTTGAGTTCGGGTTCGATCCGGTCGGCGTGGCTGGTGGTGTCGCCGATACCCCGCAGCACGGCGTTGAGGCCCTCGGGCCCGCCGAGTTCGCGGAAGAGCAGGTTGCCGCCGGTGTTGTCGCTGTACCGGAGGGTCGCGTCGATGACGGCGCGCAGCGGCATGCCCGTCGCGACGTGCTTCTCCGTGACCGGCGAGTTGGAGACCAGGTCCTTCTGGCCGTAGGTCACCGTCCGGTCCAGATCGGCGATCGGCGTCCGCTGCAGGACACCGCCGGCGGTGAACGTCTTGTGTGTCGAGGCGTAGGCGAAGCGTTCGTCGGCGCGGAAGGCGACCTCGCGGCCTGTCGCGGTGTCGACCGCGTACACCCCGAGCCGGGCGCCGAAAATGCGCTCGAGCTGCTCGAAGTCGGTCGTCGCGACCGGGCTCGCGGACGGTGCGGCGGCGGGCGGCTGCGCGGGAGCCGGGGTGGAACACGCGGCGAGTGACACGACCGAGAGCGCCAGCAGAGCGGCTCGGCCTGTCCACCGGCGAGAAGTGACAGACACGGTGATTCCTTTCAAGATCGTTCGATGTCCGCAGTCTGGCCAGCACCGGTCATGCTGTCCAAGACACGAATGACCTCTTCCATGCGAATCATGCATAGTATGTGGTCGTGGACCTGATCGGCAGCTGCCGGGCGTTCGTGAGCGTGAGTGAGGCCGGGACGTTCACCGCGGGAGCCGCGATCGCCCGTATCCCCCAACCGGTGGCGAGCCGCCGGATCGCCGCGCTGGAACGGCACTTCGGCGAGCGGCTGTTCGACCGCTCCACCCGCCGCGCGCGGCTCACCTCGTTCGGCCGGGACATGCTGCCGTCGGCGAAACGGCTGGTGACCTTGGCCGACGCCATGGAGCACGACGCGCAGCGCGCCAAACTGCGGCCGACGAGGCTCGCGATGCCGGAAACCTGCACCACCCGCGAGCTCGCCGAACTCGACGCGGCGGCGCGGGAGCTGGATGTCTTCCTGGAGATCCGGCAGGCCCCGCCACGGGAACGGGCGGAACTCGTGCGCACCCAGGAGGTTCGCGCCGCTCTCACGGTCGTCCCCGCCGAAGAGGGAACGTGGAGGGTCGCCCTCGGCCTCGCCGGTGCGGGCAAGCCGCGAGCGGGCGCCTTCCACCTGGAGACGTTGCGGGTCGGCCGGTCCGGCGGCGCGCCTCGCCGGGTTTGGATCCAGCCCGAGGACGACGTGCCGCATCTGCGTGACCGCCTGTTCCGGGTCCGCGATTCGGTGGGATTGCGGCCCGCGCAGGTCGCCGTCGCCGATTCGCTCACCGCGGCCGCGGCGGCCGTGTTCGGCTCGGACGATCTGCTGCTGTGCTCGACGGCTCAGGCCACCGAACTCGGCCTGGCGTGGCGGCCCATCGGTGAGCTCCAGCCGGCGCGAGGTTACGAGATCACGGCGGGGCTCGGCGAGGACGCGCAGCGGATCCGGGCACGATTGTGGCCGGACATCGCCCGGTGTCTCGGCGCGGAGGAGACGACATGAACACCGAAACGCTGCTCTCGCGGCTGCGTGCCGAGCTGGACGACGGTGGCCTGCGGGGTTCGTTCCTGGTGCGGGACCTGCGGACCGGATACGAGCTCGGCATCGATCCCGAGCTGGAGTTCCCGAGTGCCTCGCTGGTGAAGATCCCGCTCGCCACGGCGACCCTGGAGCGGATCCGCCGGGGTGAACTGGACGGCTCGGCGGCGATCGACGTCCAGCCGGGCCGGGCCACCGCGCCGGGGCCGACCGGGCTGACCCGGTTCCGGCATCCGGCCAGGGTGGCGATCGACGATCTGCTGTACCTCACCATGGCCATCAGCGACGAGACCGCGGCGGACACCCTCTTCGCGCTGACGCCGCCCGCCGAGGTCACCAGGATGACGCGCGAATGGGGCATTTCCGGGATCACCGCGCGGCATCCGGTCGCGGAACTCAGCGACACCCCCGCGGAACGCTTCGACCCCGCCGACGTCCACCTCGCGCACGCGCTCGCGATCAACGCGGGCACCGCCGGGCAAGGCCACCCCGTTCCCCAGCTCGACGTCACGCGCGCGAGCTCCGGTTCGGCCCGCGCGTTCGTGAACCTGCTCGAAGCGCTGTGGAAGCCGTCCAAAGTGGACAATGGGGTGGCGGCGAGGGTGCGCGAACTCATGGGGCTCAATCTGCTGCGTCAACGGCTGAGTCCCGATTTCGTCTCCGACGCCACGAAATGGTCATCGAAGACGGGCACCGTGCTGAACATGCGGCACGAGGTCGGGGTGGTCGAACACGCCGACGGCGGGATCTTCGCGATCGCCGCGCTGACCGGTTCCCGGGTGCCCGCGGCGATCCAGCCGGAGGCCGAGGTGCTGATGGCCGGCGTGGCGCGGGCGCTGCGCGATCACCTGCGGGCGTGACCGGGGTCACCGCGCCCGTTGTCACGATCTCCGTGTCCGCTCGGTTCTGAAGGGAAAGAACCGGCGAACTGGAGGATCGGCATGAAGGTCGTCATCGTGTGCGTTTCGGTGTCCCACGGCAACACGGCGCGGATCGCCGAGACCATGGCGGGAGTGCTCGAAGCGCGGGTCGTCAGTCCTGAGGAGATCGACCCGGCCGACCTCGATTCCTGTGACCTCGTGGGGTTCGGTTCGGGGATCTTCGGCATGGACTTCCATCCGCGTCTGCGCCGGTTCGTCCGGGATCTCCCGGAGAAGCAACGGCGGAAGGCGTTCGTGTTCACCACGAGCGGGCTGCCCGAGCCACCGTTCCGGCGCTACACCCGCCGTCTGGCGCGGCTCCTCGGGCGGAAGGGGTTCGACGTCGTGGGTACGTTCTCGTGCCGGGGGTTCGACACCTGGGCGCCGTTCAAGCTCGTCGGCGGGATTCGCAAGGATCGTCCTGGTACGGCGGATTTCGAGGCGGCACAACGGTTCGCCGAAGGCCTCGGTGGCGCCCGGGTGGCCACGTCCTGACGGCATGCCCGCAAACGTGAGCAGTCGTGCCCCTTGATCGAACTTCGCGCAGGTCCGGACGGCGTCCGCACGCCGGTGAATGCGAGTACCCAAGAACTGAGGAAATGCTCATAATAGTGCTATGAGCTGCGAAAACACGAAGGTAGTGCAGTGATCCCGCGCCTCCGGCTCCCGGCGTCACGCAAGATGATCACGCTCGAAGTGCGAGAGCGTGTCCTCCTGAGCCCGAGCTTCGCCTTGGTCACTCTCGGCGGGCCGGCGCTGAAAGATCTCATCGTCGCGGGAACGGACCAGACGGTGCGGCTGTTCTTCCCCCGCGAGGGACAGTCCCGGCTGCGGATGCCCACCTTGTCGAACGAGGCGTGGATGCCCGAGCTGATGCTGCTGCCCAAATCGGTCCGTCCGTGGGTGCGCACGCTCACGGTCCGCCGGGCGAGGCCCGCCGATGAGGAGATCGACATCGAGTTCGCCCTTCACGGGCACTCCCCGATGAGCGATTGGGTGCGCGGAGCAGGGCCAGGGGATCCCGTCGGCATCTTCGACATGGGCACGACCTACCGCCCGCCGGACGACGTCGGCGCGCAGCTCATCGTCGCCGACGAAAGCGCGCTTCCCGCGGCGTTGGCGATTCTCGACGACGCGCCGGAGTCGCTTGTCGCGGAAGTCTTCCTGGAAGTGCCGACCGTCGCCGATATCCGGCGGCACGACACCACCGAAGGCGTCCGTATCCATTGGCTGAGCCGGGACGATCCGGAACGGCGTCCGGGAACTCTCGCCCTCGAGACGGTCCGCCGGACCGCGCTGCCGCAGGGGCGGTTCTACACCTGGGTCGCGGGGGAGTCCCGGCTGGCGACGTCGTTGCGCCGGCACCTGGTTTCCGAACGGGGTGCGGCGAAGGCGGACATCTCCTTCGCCGGATATTGGCGACACGGCTGGTCCAGCCCCGGCTGACCCTTCGCGGTGTCGAGATCCTGCCATGTCGGGTATCCGCCATCTCCTGGCCGTGTGGGAAAGCTGATCACCGGTCTTTACTTCTCGTACGGACGTCGGGGGCTCCTGTCGAAAGGGATCATGGTGATCAGTAGTACGAGAAAGACGCGGAGAGGCACGGTGGCCGTGGTCGCCGGTGCGTTCCTGGCCTCGGGCCTGGTGCTGGCTCCCGCCGCGGGTGCGGCTCCCGCGGTCAAGGCCGACCCGGACACCGCGGCGCTCGCCGGCGCGCTGACCAAGCAGGCCGTCGCCTGGGGCGAGTGCTCGTTCCCCTCGGTCGCTCCGGCGACGGAAGCCGAGCTGAAGAAGGTCAAGGGCCTCGCCTGCGCCACCGTCCAGGTGCCGCGTGACTGGCACAACCCGCAGGACGGCAACACCATCGGCGTCCGCGTCTCCAAGACCGCGACCGCCTACCCCGGCACCGGCAGGCAGGGCATCGCGCTGGTCAACCCGGGCGGACCCGGCGGCGAAGGCCTGCCGTGGGGCGCCGCGATGGCGATGCGCAGCCCCGTGTTGGCCTCGCAGTACGACTTCGTCGGCTTCGACCCCCGCGGCGTCGGCCAGAGCACCCCGCTGACCTGCAGCTACACCGTCCCGGACAGTACGGATCAGAACGTGATCAGCCGGGCGAAGGTCGAAGGCTGCCTGAAGAACCCGCTGACGAAGTTCATCACCACCGAGCAGACCGCGTACGACATGGACTTCATCCGGGTGCTGCTCGGCGAGAAGAAGACCAGCTACATCGGCTACTCGTACGGCACGTGGCTCGGCACCTGGTACGCGACCACCTTCCCGAGCAAGGCGCACCGGTTCCTGCTCGACTCGTCGACCGACGCGAGCCGCTCGACGCTGGAGAAGACCTGGGATCTGCAGCCGCGCAGCCGTGACCGCCAGTTCCAGGAGGCGCTGCTGCCCTACGTCGCGCGCAACGACGCCAAGTACAAGGCGGGCACCGACCCGCTCGAAATCCGCCGCAACTGGGAGAAGGCGGGCGGCACCCGCGAGTTCGCGGGCATGCTCTACGCCGCCTGGTTCATCATCCCGGCGATGTACGACACCACTCAGTACCCGTCGGCGGCCTCGATGGTGGCCGCGCTGGCGAAGGGACCGGCGCCCACCGGGACCGACGCGGAGAAGCTCGAACAGGTCGTCGCGAAGGCCCTGACCACACCTGGCCTGACCGACGCGAACAAGGCGTTCCTGACCAAGGCCAAGGGCAACGCGCTGGAGGCCATCGCGAAGAAGGACTCGGTCGAGCGCAAGGCCTCGTACCAGGGTGGCGCCGAGGTCGAGACCTGGGACGCGACGTTCGAGGCGATCCGCTGCCAGGACGGCCAGTGGAACCAGAACCTGCACTACTGGAACTACTGGCAGGCCGACCTGACCGTGAACGCGCCGTTCATCGCGCCGATCATGGCCCAGTCGGGCGCGCCGCTGTGCGCGTTCTGGCCGACCGCCAACGCCAAGCCGGCGCCGGATCAGAAGACGTTCCCGAAGCTGATGATCGCGCAGACCGAACTCGACGCGGCCACGCCGTACGAAGGCGGGCTCGCCACCGCGAACGGTCTGCCGGGCGCCAAGATGATCAGCGTCGACAACGAAGGCAGCCACGGGATCTTCCCGTACAACACCGACTGCGTCGACGACCCGATCGTCGCCTACTTCCAGACCGGCCTCATGCCGAAGAAGAAGTTCACCGGCTGCCAGGGCCTGCCCCTGCCGGGTGAGGACAAGACGGTCGAGGTCGGCGGCAACCTCGGGCACGACGGGAAGATCAAGATCAAGATGATCACGCCCCAGGTGCGGAAGGCGAACGAGATCGTCCGCGAGCTGCTCGAAGGCACGGCGACCCCGGAGGCAGACGAGAAGGGTATGCCTGCCAACGCGTAGTCCCCGGCAGTGCTGAAACCGAGGCTCCCGCGGGCCGATGCGGCCCGCGGGAGCTCTTCGGCGTGATCTGTGATCCTTTCGTTATCGGTTCAGGCGCACGATCCCGCCGCTTTCCCCCTCAAGACCAGGGAGCGGAAACAGTGCTACCGCGAGACCTGACATCGATGTCAGGTCCGATCCTGGGGTGGGGGAGGAGAAGCGTCATGCTCGCCGAGTCGCGAGGCCTGTCGATGGAGGCCGAGCAGCTGTACCGGGCCATGCTGGACGGGCGCCCGATCACGCCCGGCGCCGAGTTGGCCGAGTTGGAGCGGTTCGGTCTGGTCCGCGCCGGTACGTCCGGGGTCGAGGTGTGCCCTCCGCGTGCCGCGTTGTCGGCGTTCGCCGCGCAGCACGAAGCCGCGGCCGTCCGCGCGCGGGAAGCGGCCGAGGTGCTCGGCGCCGCCTACTCCCTGCGGACCGGCAGGGACGCGGACTTCGTGGAAGTACTGCGCAGCCGGGACGAGGTCATCGCCACGTTCGAGGCCATGCAGACTCAGGCGGCCATCGACATCGTCGCACTGGACCCAGGGTCCTACATGAGCCCGAAACCCGAGGTGAGCACCGTGCAGCCGGGATCGATGGCGCGCGGCATCGGCTACCGCGTCGTCTACGACTCGTCCGTGCTTCAGGACGACGACGGATTCGCCCAGGTGCAGTCGAGTATCGCCCTCGGCGAGCAGGCCAGGGTGTTCCCCGGGCTGCCCTTGAAGCTCGTGATCGCCGACAGCAACCGGGCGCTCATCGCCGTCCCGAACTCCGACGCCGGCGACGTCCTGGCCCTGCTGATCCATCCGTCGATGCTGCTGAGCGCGTTGATCGAACTGTTCGGCTCGTTCTGGCGGATGGCCGTGCCCGTGCGGGCGGGAGGCCCGGACGACGCCGAAGTCACACAGGAACCGACCGCCGCCACCCGCCGTCTGCTCGCCCTGCTGAGCGGAGGCCTGACCGACGAGGCGATCGCGCGCGAACTCGGCATCAGCGAACGCACGGTGCTCCGGCGGATCAGCCGCTTGCAGCAACTGCTGGGCGCGCAGACCCGGTTCCAGCTGGGAGCGCAGGCGTCGCGCCAAGGCTGGCTCTGAACGGCCGGCCTGAGGGATGGTCGGTTGTTTTAGGGCGCCTACCGGATTCTGGCTGGGGTTGATCGCCGGTCCGGTCCGTGAAGGCCTCCTTGCCTACCTTGAGGGTAGGGAAGGAGGCCTTCACTACCCTCGCGATCGCCACATACGACCTATGCGCACCAGCAGTCACACCAGCCTCGCGCGAAGGACCCCTTCCCTCGGCTCAGCCGAGGAAACTTGACCTTCACGCACTGCAGGCGACCAGGGTCACGCGGTACCAGCCGTTCACTGATCGTCCGAAGTGGACTCCTCCGGCGGCCGCGTGCCCAGCAACTGGTGTGCCCGCAAGGCCATCTGGATCTCCAGGCGCTGCGCGGGATCCGCGAGGCGGTCACCGAACAGGTCGCTCAGCTGGCTGACCCGGTACCGCACCGTCTGCGGGTGGATGCCGAGCGCTTGCGCGATGTCCGGCGTGCTCCCGTTGTGCTCCAGCCAGGCCAGCAACGTCTCCGCCAGCCGGATCTGCTGTTTCACCGTCAACCCGGAGAACGGCGCGAGCACCTTGTTCGACACCTCGTCGAGCAGGAACCGGTCGAGCAGGAGCCAATGGGTGGAGAGGTGGTCCGACGTGCGGGTCACCGCGCGGTCCTCGATCACGCCCCGGCTCACCAGATCGAGGGTGCGCCGGGCCCAGCGCAGCGACGTCGCCGCGTCGGCAGGGTGGACCCGGGGGCCGGTCGCGGCGCGCCAGCCGGGGAGCCTGCCGTCGAGGCCGCGCAGATCGCGGCCGGGATCCGGGGTGAGCAAACAGGGTTCGTTGCCCTCCAGGTCGAGCAGGACGTCGTCGGGGACGCGCGGCGCGGGGATCTGGTGTTGTTCGGCGCGCGGGTCGAGAGCTACGACGCAGACCCAGTCCGGCATCTCCCACTTCGCGGCCTTCGCCATCGTCGCGATGGTCGCGGGGGACGACGGGGGAGTGGCGAGCAGCAGTTCGAGCAGCCGTCTCCGGCGTCGTTCGAGGGTGCCGGTCGCGGTCGCCTGCGCGAGGGCGTAGCCCTCCACCGAATGGGAGGAGATCTCGTCCACGTAAGCGAAAATCGCCTCCGCGCCGATGCAGAGGACCGCCGGGGGAAGACGGTGCGCCTGGCCGAACTTCGCCACGTAGCGCAACGCCGCGCTGCCGCCCGCGCGATAGGCCGCCTGCAGCGTGTTCAGGCTTCCGCCGTCGCGATGCACCCGTTTGCCGACTTCGACGAACAGCCGGACCCAGTCGTCCGGGGGCGAGCCGAGGTCGCCGATGCTGTCGATGCAGCTGACCACCGCCTGCTCGATCGCCCGCACGAGGATCTTGCCGAACTCGCCGTCCAAGGGTTTCGCGTACTCGGGGACGGCCTGCTGGATCTCCTCCAGGATCCGCCGCGCGAGCGGGTCGGCGTGCGGCCGGAAGCGCCGGGCCACCTCGGTGGGCAGCGAGCACCAGAGCCGCTGTGCCTGTCCCGCTCCTCGCGGCTGCGGGACAAGTTGGTGTCCGGAGTTCGTGGCCGTTCTGGTCATGGCTACTCCTTGCCGCACGACGACGTACGCGCACGACATGTACTCACACGGGTGAGGAAGTTGGCAACCGCCGTGGGGAGTTCCTGTCGCGGGTGCCAAGGGGTGTGGCGGAAATTGTCACGTGAGTAAGGGGGACGGTTTCGTGAGTGGTAAGGACGGTTCTAACCGGCGTTACCACTCACGAGGACGGAAAATGGGACCGACGCTGATCATGATCGCGCTCGGGGCGTTCGTCACCACCCTCGACAACACCATCGTCGCCGCGGGCGCGCCGTCGATCGCCCGTGACCTCGCCCTCGATCTGCCCACCCTGCAATGGGTGAGTATCGGGTACATGCTCCCGTTCGCCGGGCTGTTGCCGGTGGCCGGCACACTGGTCGACCGCTGGGGGCAGGCCGCGACGCTACGGGCCGGGTTGCTCGCGTTCGGCGCCGGAGCGGCCGTCGGCGGGCTGGTCACGACGGCGTGGCTCGTCATCGCCGCGCGGGTGCTGCAGGGCGCCGCCGCGGCGTTCCTGGTCCCGGCCCTGCTCAGCCTGCTCCGCACCAATCTCGACGAGCGAAGACGGGCCGTCGGCGCGACGATCTGGACAGCTTGCCTCGCGGTCGCGCTGGCGCTCGGCCCGACCCTCGGCGGCGTGCTCAGCGAGTATCTGGGCTGGGGCTGGATCTTCTTCGTCAATCTCCCGTTCGTGGCGGCGATGCTGCTCCTGCTGCGCAAGGTCGTCACCGGCAACGGGAGCACGGCGGGCCGCGATCCGGCGCCGGGGCGGCCCGCCGTGCTCTCGATGCTGGTGGTGACCGCCGGGATGGTCCTGCTCACCGCCGCCGTGGTGGAACTGGGAGAGGGCGGCGCGCTGCTGCCCGCGGTGCTCGGGCTCGGGGGTGCGGGTCTCGCGATCTGGTTCGTGCTCAGGGAAAGACGCGCGCGCGAACGACTGGTACCCGGGGAACTGACCGGTCAGCGGGTCTTCATCGGCGCGCTCACCGTGCAGTTGCTGTGGGGACTGGGGGTTTCGGGAGTCTTCTTCTTCACCCCGTTGCTGCATCAGGAATCCCTCGGGCTCGGACCGGTGCTCGCCGGATTGCCGCTGGTCGTGGTGGCTGTCGCGGTCGTCGCCGCGACGCCGCTGGTGCCTTGGGCCGTGCCGCGATTCGGTCCACATCGGACTGTCGCGGCGGGGCTGGCCACGGTGGCCGCCGGGCTGCTTGCTGTCGCCGCGGTCAACCAGGTTCCGGAAATCCTTCCGAGGGTTCCGGGGCTGGTGCTGATCGGGGCCGGATCGGCCTTGACCACCCCGTTGACCTCGTACGCACTGGAAATCGTGGCGGATCGGCACGCGGGCACCGCCTCCGGATTGCTCACCGCGTCCCGTGAACTGTCGAGCGCGCTGGGCGTCGCGCTGATCGGGGCCGTGCTGGCGGTGGTGCGCACGGCGCGGCTCGACGACGGTGCCGCGTCCGCGCTGGCGCAGGGGTACACGGCGGGCCTGCTGACCGCGGCGGGGCTGGAACTCACCGGCGCGCTGCTCGCGCTCCGGTTGCTGAACCCCCGGCGGGGGCAAAGTCCGTCCCGAAGTGACAAGCGGGGTGCCCCGTTTCTCTCTTCCCGGTGAGCACGGCCGCACCGCCGTCAGCGTTTCACGGTCCTTTCGTTGACACTCTTCGCGGATGATCCATACAGTTCCGGACAGATAAAGAACGGCCTCCGGAATGGAATCCGCTTTCGGCAACGGCGCCGTTCCGCATTCACCCGCTCCTGCTCACGTCGTCAAACGAGGGGCCATGGAAACCATTTCGGAAACGGTCGTCGCCGCCCGCGGTCGGGACGGCGCACCCGCCGGGGAGTCGTTCGCGACGCTGCTGGAGTACTGGGCGCGGCGGCTCGGCGACGAGGTCGCCGTGACCTATCTCGACCATCGCACCGGCGCGGACGGCCGGGCGGTCACCCTGTCCTGGCGCGAACTCGACGATCGGGTCGAGGCCCTCGCCACGCGGCTGGTCACCTTCGCCGCCCCGGGCGAACGGGCGGCGATCCTGGCGCGGCAGTCGACCGACTACGTCGTCGCCTTCCTCGGCGCGATCCGGGCCGGCCTGGTCGCGGTCCCGTTGTTCGCGCCGGATCTCCCCGGGCACCCGGGCAGGCTGGCCGCGGTGCTCGGCGACTGCGCGCCGCGGGTCGTGCTCACGACCACCGAGGGAATCGACGCCGTCGCCGGTTTCCTCACCTCGACGGAGATCGAGCGGCCCGCCGTGCTCGCCGTCGACACCTCGACTCCGGTCGCGGCCGGTGAACGTCCCTGGCCGCGACCGGAACCGGACGCGCTGGCGTACCTGCAGTACACGTCCGGTTCCACGCGGACCCCGGCGGGCGTGATGCTGACCCATCGCAACGCGCTCACCAACGCCCGCCAGGCCTGCGACGCCTACGCGATCGAAACCGGGATTACGTCCACCGTCAGCTGGCTGCCGCTCTTCCACGACATGGGCCTGATCCTCGGCATCGGCGCGCCGATGGCCGCCGGCGTGGCCTCGGTCCTGATGGACCCGCTCGCGTTCCTCGAACGTCCGTCGCGCTGGCTTCGCGCCCTCTCGGCCAGCCCCGGCGCGATCAGCGCGGCACCCAATTTCGCCTACGCCTACAGCGCTTCCCGCGTGACCGAGGACGAGAAGAGCTATCTCGAACTGAGCCGGGTCGTCTCGCTGATCAACGGCAGCGAGCCGGTCTTGCCCGCGACCATCGCGAGGTTCCACGACGCCTTCGAGGAGTGCGGACTGCGCCCCGAAGTCCACCGGTCTTCCTACGGGCTGGCCGAGGCCACTGTGCTCGTCTCGGTCACCGAGGCGGGCAAGGCGCCACGGCAGGTCACCTTCGACCGCGATCGGCTCGCCGCCGGGCTGGCGACACCCGCCCTTCCCGGCGCGGCGTCCACCACGCTCGTCTCCTGCGGTTTTCCCGCCGGGCAGCGGATCCGCATCGCCGATCCGGTCACCGGCGCGCTGGTCGAACCGGGCCGGGTGGGGGAGATCCAGGTGAACGGCCCGAACATCGGTGTGGGCTACTGGGGACTGCCGAGCGCGTCCGCCGCCGTCTTCGGCCTGCCGCCGGTCGATCCGGAGTCCGGCGCGGGCTGGCTGGCGACCGGAGACCTGGGCGTGCGTCACGACGGCGAGCTGTTCATGACCGGCAGGCTGAAGGACCTCGTCATCGTCGACGGCCGCAACCACTACCCGCAGGACATCGAACAGACCGTGGAGACCCACCCCGCGGTCCGGCCGCATTCCACCGCGGCCTTCGCGATCGAGCTCGAAGACGGTGAAGCGGCCGTCGTCGTACTCGAACAGGCCAAGGGCGCCGAGGCCGACGTCGCCGCGGCGACCGCGGAGATCCGGCGAGCGGTCTCGGCCACGCACGGCTTGCGCCCGCACGACGTCGTCTTCCTCGCCCCGGGTGAGGTTCCGCGCACCTCCAGCGGCAAGATCAGCCGGGCGCTGTGCCGGAAGTCCTATGTGGATGGTCTGCTGACCGCGCGGCGGCTCGGATGACCGCGGGGATCCGAGCCTGGCTCGTCGCGCGGGTGGCGGAGCGGACAGGGTTGCGCGAGTCCCAGGTGGATCCGGATCTTCCTCTGCACGAGAGCGGGCTTTCTTCGCGAGAATCGATGGAGCTGGCCGCGGACCTGGGCCGGTACCTCGGCCGCCCGCTGGCTCCCACCCTGGTCTGGGAGTTCCCGACGATCACCGCTCTCGCCGACCATCTGTCCACTGTGGAACGATCCGCGACCGCTGCCGGCGAAGGCCGGGAAGAAGAACCGATCGCGATCGTCGGCGTCGGCTGCCGTCTGCCCGGCGGCACCGATTCGCCTGAGCAGTACTGGCGCTTCCTGGACGCCGGGCGCGACGGTATCCGCGACGTTCCCGAAGGTCGCTGGGAAGGCTTCGACGAGGACTTCGGCCGCGGCGGCTTCCTGGACGACATCGCCGGTTTCGACGCCGAGTTCTTCGGCATCGTGCCGGGCGAGGCCGAAGCGATGGATCCCCAGCAGCGGATGCTGCTCGAAGTCAGCTGGGCGGCGCTGGAACACGCCGGGATCCCGCCGTCCACCCTGCGGGGAACCCGGACCGGGGTGTTCGTCGGGCTCTCGGCGGGCGAGTACGGCCACCTGACGATGACCGATCCCGCCACCGTCGACGTCTGGTCCGCCACCGGGGCCGCGACGAGCATCGCCGCGAACCGGCTTTCGTACCTGTTCGACCTGCGCGGGCCCAGTCTCACCCTCGACACGGCCTGTTCGTCTTCGCTGGTGGCGGTGCATCAGGCAGTGCAGAGCCTGCGCCGGGGCGAATGCGGGACGGCGCTCGCCGCCGGGGTGAACCTGCTGCTCTCACCCGCGGTCACCACGAGCTTCCAGCGGGCCGGGGTGCTGGCCCCGGATGGTCACTGCAAACCGTTCGACGCGGCCGCCGACGGTATCGCCCGCGGCGAGGGCTGCGGTGTGGTCGTACTCAAACCGCTGAAGGCCGCCCGTCGCGCGGGGGACCGGGTGCTCGCGGTGATCCGCGGCAGCGCGGTGAACTCCGACGGCCGGTCCAACGGTCTCGTCGCGCCCAACCCCGGCGCGCAGGCCGCCCTGTTGCGCGACGCGTACGCGGCGGCGGGCATCGAACCGTCCTCTGTGGACTACGTGGAGGCGCACGGGACCGGCACCGCGCTGGGGGATCCGATCGAGGCGGGCGCGCTCGGCGAGGTGCTCGGAGCCGGCCGCGAATCCGCTCGCCCGCTCCTGATCGGCTCGGTGAAGGGGAACCTGGGCCACCTCGAAGGCGCGGCGGGGATCGCCGGGCTCATCAAGGTCGTCCTCGCGATGGTCCACCGGCGGCTGCCGCCGACGCCGCACTATCGCGACCCCAGCCCGCACATCGACTTCGCCGGTCTCGGCCTGCGGATGGTCGGCACCGGGGTGGACTGGCCGCGCTACTCCGGTGTCGCGCGCGCCGGGATCTCCGCGTTCGGCTTCGGCGGCACCAACGCCCACGTCGTCCTCGAAGAGTGGCCCGCCGCGTCGTTCCCCGCCCGGGGGACGGAGACCGAAGGCCCGCAGGTGTTCGCGCTGTCGGCCCGGTCGCCCGAGGTGCTCCGGGCGCGGGCCGCGGACCTGGCGGACTGGCTCGAAGAGCACCGCACGGTACCGCTGGACGCTGTCGCCGCCACGCTCGCGCGGAGCCGTGACCATCTGCCGGTCCGGGGCGCGGTGGTCGCCGGGGAACGCGGCCGAGTCGCCGCGGCGCTGCGGGAAATGGCCGCTGTCGAGACCGGGCCCGTACCCGACGTCGTGTTCGTCTTCTCCGGTTACGGCTCCCAGTGGCCCGGGATGGGCCGTCTCCTGCTGCGCACCGAGCCCGCGTTCCGTGCCGAGGTGGAGGCGCTCGATCCGGTGTTCCGCGCGGAGGCGGGGTTCTCCCTGCGCGAGGTGTTCTCCGGCGAGCGTGACCTGCCGGATCTCGGTGAGACTCAGCTCGCGCTGTTCGGCATGCAGCTGGCCCTCGCCGGGCTCTGGCGTGCGCACGGCGTCGTCCCGGCCGCGGTGCTCGGGCATTCGATGGGCGAGGTCGCGGCCGCCGTCGTCGCGGGGGCGCTCGACGTCGCCGACGGCTTGCGCGTTATGGCCACGCGGGCCCGGCTGCTCGCGGAGGTCGACGCGACCGGCGAGGGCGCCATGGCCGTCGTCGAACTGTCGCCCGCCGAACTCGCCGAGCTGGAAACGGAATTCCCCGGGATCACCGTCGCGGTCTACGCCTCGCCGGTCCAGTGCACCGTCAGCGGCGGTGCCGAGCAGGTCGAGGCCCTGGTCTCCCACGTCGAGGGCCTCGGCAGGCTGGCGAGACGGTTGCCTGTCGGGGGCGCCGGGCATTCGGAAGCCGTCGACGCCGTCCTCGGCCGGTTCCGTGCCGAGCTCGACGGGCTTTCTCCGCGACCGTCCGAGATTCCCTGCTACAGCAGTGTTCTCGACGATCCACAGTGGCCACCGGCGTTCGACGTCGAGTACTGGGCGGCGAACCTGCGCCGCCCGGTGCGGTTCAGCCAGGCATTGGCGGCGGCGACCGCCGACGGGCACGGCGTGTTCGTCGAGATCTCCCCGCATCCGGTGGCGCTGGCCGCGATCGAGCAGAGCACCGGCGCCCTCGCGCTGCCGTCGGCGAGCCGCAAGATCGACGAGCGTGCCGCGTTCCTTGGCTCGCTCGCCCGGCTCCACACCCTCGGCCTGCCGGGCGTGCTCGATGCCCGGGGCCCGCGCCCGGTGCCTGTCGAGCTGCCCGGACCGCGCTGGCGGCACGAACGGTTCTGGCCGCCGCGCCCGGTCTCCCGGCCCGGATCCGGTGGCGCGCATCCGTTGCTGGGTGTCCACATCGAACAGCCGACCGGTGGCGGGCACCTGTGGAGCGCGGACGTCGGGACGGCGGTGCTGCCTTGGCTCGCCGACCACGCGGCGATGGGGGTCCCGCTGTTCCCCGCCGCCGGCTTCCTCGAAGTGACGCTCGCGGCGGCCAAGGCGGTCCTGCGGCCAGGCGGGCAACTGCGCATCGGTGGCCTCGAACTGCACCGGGTGCTCCCGCTCGCCGCGCACACCGAGGTCACGACCAGCCTGAGCACCGGCTCCGGACCGTCCGAAGTGGACGTCTACGCGAGGTCCGCCGATGGTGGCTGGATCCGGCACGCCACCGCCCGTGTCCGTGACGGGCACACCGCGGTGGTGCCGTTCGGCGCCGTCGCCGGGGACGCCCGATCGGTCGACCTCTACCAGGTGCTGGCGGGGATGGGGCAGAGCTACGGCCCCGCGTTCCGTGGGCTGAGCGGAGTCCTGGCGGTGCCGGGCAAGGCCTCGGCGTCGATCACCCCGCCCGCCGATCATCCGGCGTACGTGCTGCACCCGGTGATCGCCGACGCCTGCCTGCACGCGCTGGCCGCGGCCGCCGGGGACGCGCTGCGCGAAGCCGACGGCGTCTTCCTGCCGCTGACCTTGGGCGAGGTCGTCCTCACCGGTGATCCGCGCCGTGGTGTGCGGGTCGACGCGGTGCTCGATTCGCTCGACCCGGCCGGTGACGGCCTGGTCGGCGGTGTCCAGCTGGTCGACGCCGACGACGTCGTCCTGGTCGAGTTCCGCGAGGTCTACTGCCGCCGGTTCCAGCGTTCGGCGCTGCCGGTGCCGATGACGGACCTGCTGTTCGAAACGGTCTGGCGGCAGGCCGCGCTGCCTTCGCCGGAGCCGGGCCCACGCAGCTGGGTCGTCCTGCACGACGGCCACGAAGGCACGCCCTGGCTGACGGCTTTGCGTGACCGGCTCACCGAATCCAGGGACGAGCTGGCGACGGCTCCGCTCGGAGACCGCGCCGCGGTGGCGGACCTCCTGCGATCCCGCGAGGTGACGGGAGTGCTCGTGTGCGCCGCCACCTCGGGCGCGCCCGACCCGATGCGGGCCGCGCGGGCGGTCGCCACGCTTTCCAGCGTCCTGGCCGAACTGGCCGAAGCGGCGTCCGCTCCACGGTTGTGGCTGGTCAGCGCGGGTGCGTCGGCCATCGAATCCGGTGAGCGTGGTGACCCCGGCCAGGCGTGGCTGCGCGGGCTGGTCCGGGTCCTCGCCTTCGAGCATCCCGAACTGAGGGCGAGCCAGGTCGACTTCGAGGCCGAGCCCGATCCCGCCCGGCTGTGGGTCGGCAGGCTGGTGGCGGAGATCCGCGCGGACGCGCCGGACGACGAGATCGCCTGGCGCGAGGGCGTCCGGTACACGCGGGTGCTGGCCCGTCCCGAACTCGGCGAACCTCGCCGCGAAACCGTTGTGCGCGAAGGCGCGTACGTGATCACCGGTGGGCTGGGCGGCCTCGGCCTGGTCGCGGCGGACTGGCTGGTCAGGCATGGCGCGACCAGGCTCGTCCTCTCCGGTCGCCGGGGCGCGACCTCCGGGGTCGAACCGATGCTGGCGGACCTGCGTGAACTGGGCGCTGACGTCCGCGTGGTGGCGGGTGACATCGCCGCGCCGGGGACGGCCGAGGCGCTCGTCGCGGCGGCCACGGAGGACGGCCTGCCGATGCGGGGTGTTCTGCACGCGGCCGGTGTGCTGTCCGACGGCGCCGCGATCACCGTCGACACCTGCGCTGTCGAGGCCGTCTGGCGGGCGAAGGCGCTGGGAGCGTGGAGGGTGCACGAGGCCACGGCCGGGCACGAACTCGACTGGTGGCTGACGTACTCGTCGGCGGCCGCGCTGTTCGGGTCGCCGGGGCAGGCCGCCTATGCCACCGCGAACGCGTGGGTGGACGCGCTCGTCGCGTGGCGCCGGGCCGCCGGATTGCCGGCGGCGACCATCGGCTGGGGAGCCTGGGGTGAGGCGGGAGCGGCCGTCGGCAGCCGCAACCCGGTACTCGAACCGCTCGGCACGGAGGAGGCACTGGCGGCGATGGACGCCGTGCTGGCGGGTGACCGGGCGGCGACCGGGATCGCCCGGGTCGATGCCGGGACCGTACTGGCCCTGTTCCCGAGTCTGGCCGCAAGGCCGTTCTTCGGGACCCTGGTGCCGAAAGAAGAACCGGACACCGGACAGTCCACTTGGGACGGATTGGACGCCTTGAGGGCCGTGCTGCCCGAAGCCGCCCGCGAGATGCTGGCCGACTATCTGGCCGGGCTCGTCGCCGGGATGCTCGGCCTCGCGGCGGACGAGATCGACCGACATCTGCCGCTCACCCAGCTCGGCTTGGACTCGCTCACCGCCATGCGCGCCAAAGGCGTCGTGGAACGCGATTTCGGCCTGCTCCTGCCGATCCCGCTGCTGTTGCGCGGTGCCGGTCTCGCCGAACTCGCCGACCATCTGGCCGACCAGGCCGGGTTCGGCGGGGGAAGCTCGCGGCAGCCCGGTCCCAGCGTGGTGGTCGGACCCCGTGATCCGGCCGAACGCTGGGTCGCGCGGTTCTGGCAGGCGGAATTGGGCGGCGACGAGCCCGGCGTCCACGACGACTTCTTCGCCGCCGGGGGAGATTCCGAAGGCGCGGAACGGCTGCGGTCGGCGTTCGCGGGGCGGCTCAGCGACGTCCCTGACAGCGATCGGCTCTTCGCCACACCGACGATCGCCGCGATGGCGGACCTGCTGCGTGACCGGATCGAGGGGCGCGGCGGCTGCCCGGTCCGGCCGCTGCGCCAAGGCGGCACGGATCCGGTGTTCCTGTTCCATCCGGCGGGCGGGCCGACGAGCGTTTACGACGGGCTCGTCCGCCTGCTGCCGGAGGGCAGGTCCGTCTACGGGCTCGAACGGATCGACGACGAGGACACCGTCGAAGGCAAGGCCGAGTGCTACCTCGAGCTTATCCGCGAAATCCAGCCGCAAGGCCCGTACCGGCTGGGCGGCTGGTCGTTCGGCGGTTGCCTCGCCTACGAGACGGCCCGGCGGCTGACCGCGGCGGGGGAGCGGGTCGACCTCGTGGCCATGATCGACAGCATCCTGCCGCTGCCCGCGCCCGGGATACCGCCGCACGAGATCCTGCTGGACCGGTTCGACCGGTTCGCCGAACACGTCGAGCAGACCTACGGTGTCGCGCTGGACATCCCGCGCGAGGACCTCGTCCGGCTCGGCGACGACGAACAGATCCGGCTGGTGATCAGCAGGCTGGCCGCGCGGGTGCCCGGGATGGGCCAAGGAGTGCTGCGGCACCAGTACGAGTCCTATGTGGACGCACGGGTGGCCGAACGCTACACCCCGGAACCGTACGCCGGGCCGGTGCTGCTGGTGCGCGCGCAGGAGCCGCATCCGCTGACCACCAGCCTCGATCCGCGTTACCTGCGCACCGACGACGCCCTCGGCTGGGACGCGTTCTGCGCGGATCTGGAGATCGTGCGTGTCCCGGGCGATCACCTGTCGATGATCGACCCGCCGCACGTCGAGGTGGTCGCCGAGGCACTCGCGGCGCGGCTCGCGGCACCGAGGGCGGCGCGTCCATGACCGATGTCCCGTTCGCTCCGACGACGGCGTTCCGCATCGCCGATCTCGCCGCCCGCCAGGACGAAGCCGTCCGCATCGCCGAGAAACGGGCCGTCGACCGGCAGCACGCCAAGGGCAAGCTGACCGCGCGCGAACGGGTCGAACTGCTGCTGGACCCGGGCTCCTTCGTCGAACTCGACCAGTTCGCCCGGCACCGGTGCGCCGAGTTCGGGATGGACGCCAACCGGCCCTACGGCGACGGCGTGGTGACCGGGCACGGCACCGTCGACGGCAGGCAGATCTGCGTGTTCTCCCAGGACTTCACCGTGTTCGGCGGCAGCATGGGCGAGGTCTTCGGCGAGAAGGTCCTCAAGGTGATGGATCTGGCGATGACGCTGGGCTGCCCGGTGGTCGGGATCAACGATTCCGGCGGCGCCCGGATCCAGGAAGGCGTCGTCTCGCTGGCCTACTACGCCGAGCTCGGGCGGCGCAACGCGCTGGCCTCCGGCGTAATCCCGCAGATCTCGCTGATCATGGGCCCCTGCGCGGGCGGCGCGGTCTACTCCCCGGCGATCACGGACTTCACGGTGATGGTCGACGAGACCGCGCACATGTTCGTCACCGGGCCGGACGTCGTGCACGCCGTCAGCGGCGAGCGGGTCACCGCCCAGCAGCTCGGCGGGGCCGCGGTGAACAGCGAGATCTCCGGGAACGCCCACCACCGGGCCGCCGGCGAACAGGACGCGATCGACTGGGTGCAGACCCTGCTCGGCTACCTGCCGTCCAACAACCTCGACGCCGTCCCGGAATACGCCGACGAGACCGCTCCCGAACTCACCGCCGCCGATCTCGAACTCGACCGCCTGGTACCCGATTCGCTGAACCAGGCCTACGACATGACCGAGGTGATCTCGCGGATCGTCGACGACGGCGAGTTCACCGAGGTGCACAGCGCCTTCGCGCGCAACATGATCTGCGCGTTCGGCCGGGTGCAGGGCCGCACCGTCGGCGTCGTGGCCAATCAGCCGCGGCATCAGGCGGGCGTGATCGACATCGACGCCTCGGAGAAGGCCGCCCGGTTCGTGCGGTTCTGCGACGCCTTCAACATCCCGATCCTCACCCTCGCCGACGTCCCCGGCTATCTGCCCGGCGCCGCGCAGGAACGGCACGGGATCATCCGCCGCGGCGCCAAACTGATCTACGCCTACGCCGAAGCCACCGTGCCGAAGGTGACCGTGGTGATCCGCAAGGCCTATGGCGGCGGCTATGCGGTGATGGGGTCGAAGCATCTCGGCGCGGACGTCAACATGGCCTGGCCCACCGCGGAGATCGCGGTCATGGGCGCCGAGGGCGCCGTCCGGGTGCTGCACCGGCGCGAACTGGCCGCGATGCCGCCCGAGCAGCGGTCCGCCGAACGAAGACGGCTCACCGAGGCGTACCGCAAACGGCATTCGAACCCGTACCTCGCCGCGGAACGCGGCTACGTCGACCAGGTCATCGCGCCGTCGCAAACCCGCCTGCAGGTGGCGCGGGCTCTGCGCGCGCTGCGGACCAAACGGCAGACCCTCCCGGCCAAGAAGCACGGCAACATCCCTTTGTGAGCAAGGAGAAGCGATGAACCGAACGCGGCGATGGGGCCTGCTGGCATTGTCCATGGTCGCCCTGCTCGGCAGCTCGATCCCCGCGGTCGCCGCTCCCGCGCAGGTCACCGCCGACAACGGCGCGAAGGTCGTCGAGGAGACCTGGCTGGACGCGAGGACAGTCGACCTCAAGATCAGCTCGCCCGCGCTCGGCACCACCGGCATGGTCCGCCTGCTGGTCCCGACAGGCTGGGCCGCGCAACCCGCGCGAACCTGGCCGGCCCTGTACTTGCTGCACGGCTGCTGCGAACCGGTCGACTACCGCTCGTGGGACCAGTTCACCGACGTCAAGGCGTTCACCGCGGACAAGGACGCGCTCGTCGTCATGCCGACCGGCGGTCCCGCCGGGATGTACACGAAGTGGTGGAACTTCGGCCTCAAGAGCACTCCGGACTGGGACACCTTCCACACCCTGGAAGTACGGCAGATCGTCGAACGCGGCTACCGGGCCGGCACGCGCCGGGCGATCGCCGGACTGTCGATCGGCGGGTACGGGGCGCTCGCGTATTCGTACAAGCACAAGGGCATGTTCGCCGCGGCGGCGTCCTACAGCGGTGTTCCGCACACGCTGTACCAGGGGATTCCCCTGTTCATCCAAGGGATCCTGGCCCGCGCGGGGATCTTCAACTACCTCGAACTCTGGGGTGACAGCTGGGGGATGCGGCCGCTGTGGTCGGCGAACAACCCGTACGACCACGTCGACGACCTGCGCGGCACGGCGCTCTATCTCTCGTGCGGGAACGGCAAGACCGGCCCGCTCGACCCGCCGGGCCAGTCCGACATCCTCGAACCGCAGGCGCTGGGAGCTTCGGTGAGCTTCACGGATCGGTTGAAGTCCAAAGGGATTCCGGTGACCGTCGACTACTACGGGGACGGGACGCACAGCTGGCCTTACTGGCAGCGGGCGCTGCGTAACTCGTGGCCGGTGCTGGCCGGCGGGCTCGGCCTCTGATCGGGCCTCGTGAGTGGTACGGACGGTTCTGACCGTGGGTACCACTCACGAGCCCTGGACCTCCTTGGTTCCGGGTCCTTCACATACTGGGGAAGGTGGTGAAGGTCGAGTTTCCTCGGCTGAGCCGAGGAAAGGGGGCCTTCACGCGCAACCTCGGTGACTTGTGTGGCTGCTGGTGCGTGTGGGGCACATGTGGCGATCCGTAAGTCCGTGAAGGCCTCCTTCCCTACCTTCAGGGTCAATGCCAGGAACTTAAGCGGCTCTGGGTTGGGCTGGGGTTGCTGTTGTGTTGGCTGTGTCCTGTTCGGT
>NZ_JBHRWK010000097.1:0-17136 GCF_042647925.1 Amycolatopsis speibonae | reverse complement strand
CGGCGCCTGGCTCATCGGAACCCTACGCGCCACCACACGAACCAGCCCAGTCCGCCACCTCTCCCTCACCCCAGCCGCCTGACCAGAGAAAACCAACAGCATCACTCACCGTCCCCAATGCCACATTCGGCGCACGCCTACACGTTTGCCTTACCCCTCAACTCACGAGGCGTCAGTAGCCCTGGTATCCGCCGCCACCGGCCATCGACTTCAGACCGGGGTGTCCCTCGAAACCGCCGTACCGCGAGAACGTGTACCGCACGCCCGCGATGATGTTGTCGACCGGATTGTAGATGTTGTCGTGCCCGGGAAGCTTGTGCGAGTTGAAGGTCGGGTCGATGCACTGCATCAGGCCCTTGGACGGAGTCCCCTTCGCCGCGTTGGAGTCCCAGTTGTTGATGGCGTTGGGATTACCGCCGGACTCCTTCTCGATGATCGTCCAGATCTTCTGGATGTCCGCGTCCGTCACCGGAATGCCGGCGGCCTGCAGGATCTTGATGGCTTCCTGGATCCACTGCTGGACGTTGCCCGGCGGCGTCGTCGACGGCGGGCCGCCGCTCGGCCCGAGGCCGCCGCCCCCACCGCCACCGCCGCCGCCTCCACCGCCGCCTCCGGTGTGGAGACCGCCGGTGCGCTTGGGAACGGTGCCGTCCTTGCCGGGCATCGGGACCTTGGAGTAGCCGCCGCCCTCGATGTCCTTCTTCATCAGCTGCTGCGACTTGCTGATCAGCCCATCGGCCTGAGTCAGCAAACCGGTCATGGTCTCCACGGCCGAGCTGGCGGTCTTCTGGTTCGCGGTGTTCGCCGTGGTGATGATCTGATCCGCGGTCGGGTTCGGCGGCTGAACCTTTTTGTCCGGATCCGCCGCGTCGGCCGCCTGCTTGCGAGCCGCCGCGACCTTCGGCGTCTCCGTGTCGATGCAGGTCTGAATCGTGGTCTGAGCCGTCTTGCCGGCGTCGTCGATCTTGCCTTTGATGTCGCTCAGCTGGACCTGGAGTTCGCCCAGATCCTTGCTGATCTCCTCCAAGTGTCCTTTGACACGGTCACCCGCGGAGGTGATCTGCTTTACGTAGTCGAAGAAGGTGTCGGCGGCGGGACCTTTCCAGACACCGCCGTTCAACGCGTCGGTCGATGACTTCAGCGAGGCACTGTGGTCACCGGCCTGCGTCGCGGCGGCATGGAACTGATCCGCGGCCTTCTGAATGGCTTCCGGCTTGATGCCCTCGACCTGTTTGGCCTTTTCCGTGACCTGCGACCAGTTCGGCGGGAAGTCAATATCGCCCACAACGCCCCCTAGAAATCAGGCCCACCGGGGCCGGCTTTCGCGTGCTCACTGCTTGCCGTGCTCGTGCAGCTTCAGATTGTCGACATGCACGGCTTCGGTCTCCTGGATCAAGCCCGCGGCCTTCCGCAGCACGAAGGCCGTGGCCTCCATCAGTTTTCCGGCGGAATCGAACTCGTTGTGGACACCGTCCTTGAAGGAGCCCACCGCACCGTGGACGTCACCCGAGCCGCCCATCGTGCCGAACGGGCTTTCCTTCTCGTCATCGACGCCGGTGACCTGCTTCTTGGACTTGTCGAACTCGTCCTTGAGCCTCTCCACCTGACCGGCGGCGATCCCCATCGACTCCGGGTCGTACACAGGCACGGTTCGTCATCCCCTTCACCGCAACACGGAAAACTCGTATCCGCCCGATCAGACGCGCGGCCGATCGGGACGGTTCCCGCGCATACTTTAGACCTGGTCTCAAAACTTGAGGGTGTGTCACTGCGTAACCTGCCGGTCCTGGTCGTCGATCGTGGGCAGTCGTGGCGAAGACGACGCAGCAGCGGCGGGTCGAAGACCGGCTCTGGGAGCTGATCGAGCCCCTGATCCCGTCCCGACCGGCGCCGCGCGGTCCGGGTGGGCGGCCCCGGATCGATGACCGTGCCGCGCTGGAGGGGATCTTGTTCGTGCTCGACACCGGCTGCCGCTGGCGAGACCTACCCGAGCAGCTCGGATGCGGGTCCGGGCACACCGCGTGGCGGCGGTTACGTGAGTGGCAGGACGCCGGCGTGTGGGACCGGCTGCACCAGCTCGTGCTCGACGAGCTGTCCAACATCGACGAGCTCGACTGGACCGGAGGCTGCATCGACACGGTGTCGGTGCGGTCGAAAAGGGGGCGAGCTGACCGGCCGCAGCCCCACTGACCGGGGTAAAGCCGGCTCCGAGTACCACGTTCTGTGTGACGCGAACGGGCTACCGCTGCACATCATGTTGTCGGCGGCAAACACCCACGACAGCATGCTGTTCGAGCCGCTGCTGGACACGAACCCGACCGTGCGCGGGATTGAGGGCAAGTCCCGCCTCGGCCTGGTCCGCTGGGTCGTCGAACGCACCATCTCCTGGCTGCTGCGGTTCAAACGCCTCGGGCTGCGCTACGACCGGACCGAACGCACCACGCTGGCGCTACTCACGCCGGCCTGCACCGTGATCGACGTCCGCCGACTCATCAAGATCGAGCTCTGCGACCAGGTCTAACGCATCCATTCACTCGTATGGGATACATCGGTAGCTCTGTGTCGTTGGGTGGGGGTGACTGGTGAGCTTCTGAGCGCGGAGCAGGTCCTCGGGTCGGCACGGGGCCCCCGTCACCACGAGGGAGATCGATCTCCTGGAGGAGGCTGCAGCCGCGTTGCTGACGGCACCGTCGACGGGGATGAACGAGCACTCTCGTCGGGAAGTGATCAGCCATCGGTGGGCCGCCTCTTCAGAGGCGTTCGATGCGGTCGGCCTGCGGGCCCCGGTCGCTCTGACGCACCGCGTACCGGACCCGGTCACCCTTCTGCAGCGGCTCCGACCCCATGATCACGGACGCGTGGGCGAAGAGATCGTCGCCGCCTGCGTCCGGGGTGATGAAGCCGAAGCCGCGGTCGTCGTCGTAGCGCGCGACGACGCCCTCGCCGCCTCGTACGGGCACGTCCCGCGCCGCCGGCCCTGCGGTCGCGGCAGGTGCCGACCGCTGCGGCGCCGTCTGGGGCTCGGTGCCCCGGACCAGGTGCACGTCGCGGGCCTGCGGGCCCTTGTCTCCACTAGCCACCTCGTAGGCGACGCGGTCGCCCTCCGCGAGCCACGTCAGCCCCTCGGCCAGGGCCCGGGCGTGAACGAAGACGTCCCCGGCGCCGGAGTCGGGGTTGATGAAGCCGAAGCCCTTGTCCTCGTCGTACCAGGCCACCGTGCCGTCGGCACCGTCCGCGATACCAGCCGCAGCGGGTGAGCCGGCCCCTGCTCCCAGCGGGATCACGTGCCCGGCCTGCGGGCCGCGCTCGCCTTCGACGATCAGGAAGGCCACCCGCTGCCCCTCGGTGACCACGCCGCCGGTCACGATGGCGGAGCTGTGCACGAAGACGTCGGCGCCACCGCCGTCCGGCGACGCGAAGCCGTACCCCTTGCCCGGCTCGTACCAGTTGACGGTGCCGAGCAGGCCCACGGCGCTGCCGGTGGCCGCATCGGCGGTGACGCGAACGCGCAGCGCCTGGGGCCCGCGGTCGTTCTCGCCGACCTCGAACACGACGGCCTGACCCTCGCGGAGCACGTTCGCGCCGCCGTCCCCGACGATCTCGGAGGCGTGCACGAACACGTCCGGCGAGCCGTCCTCGGGCGCGAGGAAGCCGAAACCCCGTTCGACGTCGAACCAACGGACGGTCCCTTGCGGCATAAAAGGCTCCAGGTCGAGAGGGCGGGTACTGGCCCCCAGTCTCTCTGACAGACCTCCGGTCCGTCGGGCCGGGCCCACAGGCGGGCGGTGCGGAGCCAGGGGCGGGCCGTTGGTTCACCTAGCGACACGCCGAGTGATGTGTGCATCCACGCCAACTCTCACCCCGCCGATATCGACTTCGCGAAACGGCCGAATCGGAGTAAACGTCATCACGTCGGGCGTTGGTCAGAAGTCGGCGACTTCCCGGATCCGCGTCGCCAGCAGCTGGTTGTCCGCCGGGGTGATGGTCGCCCAATCCCGCCCGTCCCGGTTCCGGGCGACCTGAAACAGGTACCGCCCCGCGTCCGTGTCGTAGAAGGCGACGACGTTGCCCGCGCGGCGGGGGCGGCCGTCCCTGCCCGCGCGTTCGATGCCGAACTGGCCGCGTGCCTCCTGGCCGAGCAGCATGCCCGCCACCTCCTGGGCCTGCCACAGGGGCACGTCCAGGTCTTCCAGTGCGGTGACCATCGCTTTCGCGTCGCCGCGGGCGGCGGCGTCGGCCTCGCGGAGGAGGTCGTGCGGGATGCTGATCGACTGGCCGACGCCGGGGCCGAGGTCGCCCGCGACCGAGACGGCGGCTTCGGCGAGGGAGCCTTCGCGGGCGGGGATCAGCCACACCTGACCGGAGTCGATCACGCCGAGCAACGCCTGGTTGCCGACGCTGACCGCCTGGCCCTTGATCTCGCGGTCGGTCCACACCCAGACGTCGATCGCGAGCCGGGGGTGGGCGAACAGGTTCAGCATGTCGACCAGCTCGCCCGACGCCTGGTGTCCCCGCGCGAGGCCTCGCGCGCGCAGGGATTCCCAGGCCTCTTCGATCAGTGCCGCCCGCTCCGTATGGGTCGTTCCGGGGCTCGGCACGTCGAGCGCGACATGGCGGCGGGGCAGCCGTTCGGCTTCCCAGAGCATCTCGAACTCGAGTGCGGACAGCACCAGGCTGCCGTTTTCGTTCGGCACAGGTTCAGCGCGCTTCGGAGTTGCCATGGTCACCGATCACATCGGGCGACACCATGCGCTCGTCGGTGAACAGGTCCTTGTCGTCGACGCCGTAACGCCTGATGTGCTCCGCGTCCTCTTCGACGTCCTGAGTGGCCGCGCGCTCCATGAACTTCGACTCGGCCTTCGGCTGCTTCGCGCCGATCTTCTCCGAGCGCCGCATGGCCTCTTCCTCGGGAAGCTCGCCGATCGGCAGCTGACGGGTCGGCTTGACAGCGCCGCCTTCCTGGCGGGGGCGACGGTCGCGTTCCTTGTCGCCGCTCAGTGCGCCACCCG
The DNA here is from genome assembly GCF_042647925.1 of Amycolatopsis speibonae. Taxonomy (NCBI): domain Bacteria; kingdom Bacillati; phylum Actinomycetota; class Actinomycetes; order Pseudonocardiales; family Pseudonocardiaceae; genus Amycolatopsis; species Amycolatopsis speibonae. The sequence goes on along the minus strand of NZ_JBHRWK010000097.1, from coordinate 12,127 downwards.
CGACACCGGCGCCGACCGCGGCCGCACCGGCGCCCAGGTCGCCCGCCGCCGGGCCGGCGATCTTCGGGACGGCGGGGAACCCCCTGCCGGACTCGTTGCCGGCGGCCAGCGGGACCTGCGGTCCGGAGCCGACCGAGCGGCCCTTGCCGAGCGCCTGGTCGCCACCACCGGTGCCACCGCCGACACCACCGAAGACGCCGGGGCCCGAGCTGGAGCCGGGACCCTTGCCGAGAACGCCGTCGGCGCCGGTGCCGAACGACTTGCCCACCACCGGCTGCGCCGACGTGGTGCTGTTCGGCGGCAGGCTCCCGGTGGTCTGGCCGGGCGGGATGTTCGTGGAGCCGGGAGGCAGGTTCGGCGCACCCGGCGGGATGAACGGCGGGGACGCGGGCGAACCGGTGACCGGATACGACGGCCTGCCCGGTTCGGGCTGCGGGCCGGGCCGGTTCGGTGTCACCCAGCCGCTGCCCGGAGCGGGCACGGGCCGGGAGGTGCCGGACGGCGTGGTCGGCGCGGAGGCCGCCGGGACCGTGGCGCCGCCGCCGTGCGGCGCCGACGCACCGGTCTTCCGGGCGACCCCGCCGCCCATGGCGACGCCGTAGGCCGGGGTCGGCGCGTCGTAGGACGGCGCCTTCGGGTTGCTGACGGGCTGCACGGGTGGCGGCACGTACTTCGACTCGACGGCGGCCGACGCGGGCCGCACACTGCCGTCCGGGGTCAGATCGGTGGCGGTGCCCGCGAGAGCGAGCGGGCCGGGGCCACCGCCCGCACCGGCGGCGGTCGTGGTCTGGGTCAGGTTCATCGCCTGCGGATCGGCCAGTGTGTCGGTCGTCAGCAGGTTCTCACCACTCGTCTTGGCGTAGTCGTTCAACGCCTCCTGAGCCTGCGCCCGCGCGTCGTTCGCGGCGCCGACGCTCTTGGCGTGGTCGGTCTCGAACCCGATGAGGCTCAGCACGACGTCGCCGAGGGTCAGCCCGCCGGCGCCCTTCCGGACCACCTCCGGGTCCGGGAGCTTGTGCAGCGTCCGGTTGAAGGCCTCACCCTGCGCGAAGATCATCTCCGCGGAGTGCGAGACCTTCGAGTTCGCGTCCTGGGAGAAGCCCGCCTGCTCGGTGAACACCTGGCCGGCGGCGCCACCCGCCTCGCTCTGCCATTCCACGCCGAGCTTGCCCAGCTCGTCACGCAGCGTCTTGTCGGTGTCGGCGAGCGCGCCCGCGACGGATTTCAGCGCGTCGACGGCGATGCCGATGCTGCCGGTGCCGTCGCCGCTGCGGAAGCGCTCGATCTCGGTCGCGATCCCGGTGTCGGTGTAGCCGTCGAACCGGAGATCGCGGAGCCTGCCCGCGAGGTCGGAAACGTTCACGGCGCCCTCCCTAGTTGCGTGCTTTCAAGGTCTGCAAAGCCAAATCGGCCGCCTGCGCGGACATCTCGCACAACCGCGGCATGGTGAACGCGCCGGCGGTGACGGTGACGGCCCGCACCGCCAGCGTCTGTCCTTTCGCGACGCCGACGAGCGTTTCGCAATCGCTCGGCTTCCCGGCGTCCCGGTAGTTCGTGATCGCGGGGAACCCGCCGACCGCCTTCGGTTCCGTCGTCATGCTGTTCTTGCGGCGCTTGCCCGTGAACCACTCTTCGACGTCCGCGGTGACCGTACGGACGTAGTAGGTGTGGAACGGCTCCGCGGCGTCCGCGTCGAAGACGCAGGTCGGGCCGTCGATCGGTTCGGCGGCCGCGCGTGGCTTGCTGTTGATCTTGAGCTGGTCGAGCTGCGGCGAGGTGAGCAGGGCGCACGGATCGACGCCCTGCGGGCTCAGTTCGGCGGGCCTGGCGGGCAGCGCGGACGCCTTGGCGCCCTGCGTGGCCGAAGCCAGCGCCGGTTCATCGGGGAAAGCCTGCCCACCCGTGTCCGTGGCGCATCCGGCCAGCACGAGGGTGAGCACCCCGCCGGAGACCAGCACACGAGGCCTACGCCCGGTGTACACCACGGTCCCCGAACGCGGCGGCCTTGTCCGCATCACTGGTCTTGTACTCCTTGGCCGCCTTGCGGAGCTGGTTGACCAGCCCCCGCAGCCCGGCCACGTAGGCCTTGACCTGCGCGGCGTACGACTGGTCGCCGTCGGCCACGAGCTCGTTCCAGACACTGGTCGAGTGCACGCTCACCGTGTCGTTGGACGGAGTGTCGATGCGCAGCTGGTCGAGCCGCGTCAAAAGCTTGTCCTGCAGCGCGTCGACCTGCTCTTCGACGATCTTCGCGACTTCGAGCAGCTTCGACGGATCCACTCTGATGTCGGCCACCGACGGTGGCGTCGGGACCGCCGACGTGAGGTCCTGGATCTTGCCCGATGCTGCCATTCCCCACCCCTTGGAAAGCTCGAACCGCCCCGCCGAGGCTACCAACGCCGATGTAGCGAGCGCCTAAGCTTCGCAGGAAACACCGGGTTGGACGTACCCAGGACCGGAACGGTTCCGTCCGGAATTCACGAGACCGGGGTGGCGATCTCTCCCTTGGCGGCGAGCTGGGCGATGTCGGTGCGGTGGTGCGAGCCGGCCAGGTGGACCTTCTCGACAGTCGCGTAGGCGTCCTTGCGGGCGGCCTTCAGGTTCTTGCCGGTGCCGACGACCGACAGCACCCGGCCGCCGGAGGAGACCACGGCGCCGTCTTCACGGCGGCGGGTGCCGGCGTGGAGCACGCCTTCGATCTCGCCACCGGTGATGACGTCGCCGGTCCGGGGCTTGCCCGGGTAGCCGTCCGCGGCCAGCACGACGGTGACCGCCGCGCCGGAATCCCAGTCCAGCGGCGGCAGGTCGGCGAGCTTGCCGGTGGCCGTCGCGTGCAGGACCTTGCCGAGCGGGCTGCGCAGCAGCGCCAGGACGACCTGGGTCTCCGGGTCGCCGAAGCGGCAGTTGAACTCGATGACCTGCGGCCCCTCGGAGGTCAGCGCGAGACCGGCGTAGAGCAGGCCGGAGAAGGTGGCGCCGCGGTTGTCGAGTTCGTCGACCACGGGCTGGACGATCCGCTCGACGACGTCGTCGACCAGGTCCTTGGGCGCCCACGGCAGCGGCGCGTACGCGCCCATGCCGCCGGTGTTCGGGCCCGCGTCGCCGTCGCCGACGCGCTTGAAGTCCTGCGCGGGCAGCAGCGGGACGACCGTGCGGCCGTCGACGAAGCAGAAGAGAGAGGCCTCGGGGCCGTCGAGGAAGGACTCCAGGAGCACCGGGTGACCGCCGTCGAGCAGCATCAGGGCGTGCTTGCGCGCGACGTCGACGTCCGTGGTGACCACGACGCCCTTGCCCGCGGCGAGGCCGTCGTCCTTGACCACCCAGGTGGGGCCGAAGCGGCCGAGCGCGGCGTCGAGGCGAGCCGGGTTGTCGACGATCTCGCAGTGCGCCGTCGGCACCTTCGCGGCCGCCATGACGTCCTTCGCGAACGCCTTCGAGCCTTCGATCCGGGCCGCGGACGCGGACGGGCCGAAGCAGGCGATGCCCGCCTTCCGGACCGCGTCGGCGACGCCCGCCACCAGCGGGACCTCGGGACCGACCACCACCAGGTCCGCCTGCCACTGCTTGGCGAGGGCGGAGACCGATTCGGGGTCGGCCGCTTCGACACCCAGCTGCTCGGCCACCGAAGAGGTGCCGGCGTTGCCCGGGGCACAGGCCAGTGCGGTGACGGAAGGGTCTTCCGCGACCGCGAGGACAAGTGCATGCTCACGGGCGCCGGACCCGATTACCAGTACGCGCACGACGCACAGGGTAACCGTGCCGGTGAGCCCCGAACACGTCGCCGTCCTCGAGCGGGTGGTTCCATCCGGCGTTCACCCGGCGGTCAGCGCTCCGCCGGTCCGTCTTCGCCGTCCGGACGCCTCCTGCGTCAAGGGTGGCGCGGTACCCCGAGTTCAAGCGAAAGAGGTTACCCACCATGCGAAAGCGCCTGGGCGTGCTCGCCCTGTCCGGACTCGCCGTACTCAGCGTCACGGGGCTGGCCGGCGCCACCGAGCCGGGTGCCCGAGATGTGTCGGCGCCGGCCAAGGGCCACGATGGACCGGTGATCGTCGGACACCGCGGCGCCCCCGGCTACCGCCCGGAGCACACGCTCGCCTCGTATGAGCTCGCCTACCGCCAGGGCGTCGACTGGGTCGACGTCGACCTCGTGCCCACCAAGGACGGCCAGCTGGTCGCCCGGCACGAGAACGAGATCGGCGGGACCACCGACGTCGCGAAGCACCCCGAGTTCGCGAACCGGAAGGCGACGAAGGTCATCGACGGCACGTCGTTCACCGGCTGGTTCACCGAGGACTTCACGCTCGCCGAGCTGAAGACCCTGCGCGCGACCGAGCGGATCCCGCAGCTGCGGCCGAACAACAAGCTCTACGACGGCCGCTACCAGATCGCCACCTACCAGGAGGTGCTCGACCTGACGCGCCGGCTGGGCCGCGAACTGCGCCGTGAGCTGGGGACCTACCCGGAGGTCAAGCACTCGACGTACTTCTCCTCGATCAAGAACCCGACCGAGCCGAAGCTGGTCGAGCTGCTCAAGCGCAACGGGCTCAACCACCCGAAGGCGCCGGTGATCATCCAGTCGTTCGAGGTGTCGAACCTGATCGCGCTTTCGCGCCAGGTGCGGGTGCCGCTGCTGCAGCTGACCTCGGCGACCGGCGCTCCGGCCGACTTCGTCGCGAAGGGCGACCCGCGGACGTACGCGGACCTCGTCACGCCCGTGGGCCTGAAGGAGATCTCGAAGTACGCGGACTACTTGGGCCCGGAGAAGGCGCAGGTCATCCCGGTGGTGAACGGGGCACTGGGCAAGCCGACCGCGCTCGTCGCCGACGCGCACAAGGCCGGGCTGAAGGTCGGGCCGTACACGTTCCGCAACGAGAACAACTTCCTCCCGCAGAACCTGCGCTCGTCGGCGAACCTCGCCGAGTACGGCGACGCGTTCGCCGAGCAGGAGGCGTTCCTCAAGGCGGGTGTCGACGGGTACTTCTCGGACCAGCCGGACACCGCGCTGGAGGCCGTGAAGGCCTTCGGGGGTCGCTGACCTCGGTCTCAAGCGCAATGAAAGGTCCTTTCCTTGCAAATTTTGCAAGGAAAGGACCTTTCATTGCGTCCGGCGGGATGGGTTTCTTGACGAGACCTTGACATGCGCAGGTGGGCGGGCCTAATTTCGGCGGATCTCAATGGTCTGTCCGCATACCTTTTAAGTGGGTGCCCGATGGATGTCTCAGACAAGCAGGCCGAACCCGCCGACGAAGACAGTGCCCGGCTCCACCAGCTCGGCTACGCGCAGGAACTCCGGCGCACGATGTCGACCTTCTCCAACTTCGCCGTCTCCTTCACGATCATCTCGATCCTCTCCGGCTGTCTGACCCTTTACGGGTTCGGCATGAAGACCGGCGGGCCCGCCGCGATGATCTGGGGCTGGCCGCTGGTCGGCCTGTTCGTCATCCTGGTCGGGCTGGGCATGGCCGAGGTCTGCTCCAGCTATCCGACCGCGGGCGGTCTCTACTACTGGGCCGCGAAGCTCGCCCCGCGCAACGGCGCGGCTTGGTCGTGGTTCACCGGCTGGTTCAACCTCATCGGGCAGATCGCCGTCACCGCGGGTATCGATTTCGGCGCGGCGCTGTTCCTCAACGCCTTCCTCGACCTGCAGTTCGGCTTCGAGGCGACACCGGGCCACACGATCCTGCTGCTGGGGATCATCCTGGTGATCCATGGCCTCCTGAACACCTTCGGCGTCAAGATCGTGGCCCTGCTGAACAGCATCAGCGTGTGGTGGCACCTGGTGGGTGTGCTGGTCATCGTCGGGGTGCTGATCGTCGTGCCCGCCAAGCACCAGGACGCCTCGTTCGTCTTCGGCGAGTTCGTGAACAAGACGGGCTGGGCTTCCCCGGTCTACGTCTTCTTGCTCGGGCTCCTCGTCGCGCAGTACACCTTGACCGGCTACGACGCCTCGGCCCATATGACCGAGGAGACCAAGAACGCGGCGAAGGCCGGACCGCGCGGCATCATCAACTCGATCCTCGTCTCCCTCGTCGCCGGATGGGTCCTGCTGATCGGCCTCACCTTCGCCATCCAGGACTACGACGGCGCCGCGGCCTCCGAGACCGGGGTACCGCCCGCGCAGATCTTCATCGACGCGACCGGCGAGACGACCGGCAAGTTCCTGCTGCTGATCTGCATCGGTGCGCAGCTGTTCTGCGGGATGGCGTCGGTGACCGCGAACTCGCGGATGATCTACGCCTTCGCCCGTGACGGCGCTATCCCGGGTTCGAAGTTCTGGCACCGCATCAACAAGCGAACCCAGACGCCGACCAACGCGGTGTGGCTGGCCGCGGGCGGTGCGCTCCTGCTCGCCCTGCCGTACCTGTGGAGCGCGACCGCCTACGCGGCGGTGACCTCGATCGCGGTCGTCGGCCTTTACGTGGCCTACGTGATCCCGGTGTTCCTGCGGGTGCGCAAGGGCGACGACTTCGAACCAGGACCGTGGAACCTCGGCCGCTGGGGCAAGCTCGTCGGGACCATCGCGACCGTCTGGGTGTGCTTCATCTTCGTGCTGTTCATGCTTCCGCAGGGATCACCGATCACCATCGACAGTTTCAACTACACGCCGATCGCCTTCCTCGTCGTCCTCGGTGGCGCGGCGGTGTGGTGGTTCGCCTCGGCGCGCAAGTGGTTCACGGGGCCGAAGGTGCAGGGTTCCGAGGCGGAACTCGCCGCCGTGGAACGGGAACTCAAGGAACTGGGGTAGCGGCGCTCTCCCGGGCGCGGCCGACGCGGACTCCGGTCACCGCGGCCGCGCCCAACGCCCCGACCCCGGCGAAGGCGTAGAAGCCCCACGGGTACGCGATCCCGGCGCTCAGGAGCGCTCCGCCGAGGATCGGGCCGCAGATCGCGCCGATCCGGCCGACGCCCGCCGCCCAGCCGATTCCGGTGGCACGCATGGCGTCCGGATACGTCTTGCCGATGTAGGCGTACACGAGGACCTGGGCGCTGAACACGAACCCGCCGGTGAGGAACACGGCCGCGTACAGGCCGACCGCGGGCAGTTTCACGCTCAGCAGGGCCAGGAACACCGCCGCCCCGAGGAACCAGAAGATCACCGCCGGGCGCACGCCGGCCTTGTCCGCCACCCGGCCCGCGACGAGCAGGCCGACGACGCCGCCGAGGTTCAGCGTGAGCAGCAGCCCGAGCGCCGCGCCGAGCGGGTACCCGGCCTGGCGCATGATCTCCGGCAGCCAGGTGTTGAGCCCGTAGACCAGCAGCAGTCCCATGAACGACGTCACCCAGAACGCGATGGTGGCGCGCAGGAGCCCGCCGCGGAACAGCCCGCCGACGACGTCCGCCGCCGACTTCTCCTGCGTCTCCCGCGCCCGCTCGAAGAACTCGGATTCGGGCAGGTACTTGATCATCAGCGGCACCAGGACGAGCGCGGGCAGCGCGCCCGCGACGAACATCGCGCGCCAGCCGAGCGGCTGGATCAGCCAGATGCCGAGCAGGGCGGTGAGCACCGCGCCGACGTGGTAGCCGGTCATCACCGTGGTGGTCGCACTGCCGCCCTTTCCCTTGCGGGCGTACTCGGTGACCAGCGCGATCGCCGTCGGGAGGCAGCCGCCGAGGCCCAGTCCGGCGAGGAAACGCAGCAGGCCGAAGACGAACGCCGACGGCGAGAGCGCACAGAGCGCTGTGAACGCCGAGAAGGCGGTGACCGCGATGATCAGCGCCTTCCGGCGGCCGATGAGGTCGGTGATCGTGCCGATCGCCAGCGCGCCGATCGTCATGCCGATCAGGCCGACCGTCGAGATCACCGACGCCGTGCCCGGCGTCAGCCCCCAGACGTGGTCACGGAGCAGCGCGGGCAGCACCGTGCCCAGGACGACCAGGTCGAATCCGTCGAGCAGTACCGCCGTCCAGGCGAGCGGGACCACCCACGAACGGGCCGCGGCAGGGGACATGGGGACCTCCAACTGTGTTCGCTCTGCGCACGAGTATGCACAATCCGAACGCTGTGAGCAAGGCCACTGCCCCCTGAACGCCCCTTTCATGACATGCGTGGGGTGGCGGGCCAGCGCTTGGCGAGGTCTCCGAGGACGTGCCAGGTGCGGATCCGCTCTTCGCCGGTCCGGATGCCGCTCTGGGTCGCGACGACCTCGGTCGCCCCGGCGTCGAAGTACCGCTGGATCTCGGCGGCGACGGTCTCCTCGTCCCCCGCGATCACCAGTGCACCGGCGGAATCCACGCCCTGGGCGTCGAAGACCGCGCGATAGGAGGGGATGTCGCGGAAGAACGCGTACTGCTTGTCGACCGTCGCGCGGATGGCGTCGGGATCGTCGGTCACGACGACCGGGACCATCGCGATGATCCGCGGCGCCGGACGGCCGGCGGCGGCCTTGGTGATCTCCGGGACGATCAGCTCGGACAGGGCTTTCGGTCCGGCGAGGAACGGGATCGTGCCGTCGGCGAGCTCGCCGGTGACACGCAGCGCCTGCCGTCCCATCGCGGCGACGATCAGCGGGATGTCCGAGGAGCCCGCGACGGTGAGCGAAGCCGCGAAGCCCTTGGCGTGTGCTCTGACGGTCTCGCCGTGGAAGTCGACTTCCCCGCCGCCGAGTACCTCACGGAGGATCGTGAGGCACTCGCGAAGGTGCTTGATCGGCGACGGGTACTCGATGCCGTACGCCGGTTCGAGCCAGTTCTTCGCGCCGGTTCCGAGGCCGAGCACGAACCGGCCGCCGGTGGCGGCTTGCGCTGTCTGCGCGAGGCCGGTGATCAGCAGCGGATGCCGGGGGTAGATCGGGACGACTCCGGTCCCGACGGTGATCCCCGGGACGGCGCGGCCGGCGAGCGCGGCGACGGTGATCGCGTCGTGCTCCATCTGCTGGGAGAACCAGACCGACGTCAGTCCCGCGTCGGCGGCCTGCCGGGTCTGCGTGATGAGCTCGTCGACGATGTTGACGGCGTTCGCGGTGTCGCCGGACGGGAGTGCCACTCCGATGGTCATGTTCAACGCCAACCGCGCTGTCGACGGGATATTTCGGCGTTCACCAGCTGGGATCGCGCGCTCCGGAGACGCTATGAAAGGTCCTTTCCTTGCAAAATTTGCAAGGAAAGGACCTTTCATAGCGCGCGTGAGGGGATCAGACGAACTCGTGCCGCACGATCGTCTGCTCCCGGCCCGGACCGACACCGATCGCCGAGACCCGGGCGCCCGAAAGCTCCTCGAGCCGCTCGACGTAGGCCCGCGCGTTCGCCGGCAGCTCCTCGAAGGTGCGGCAGCCCGAGATGTCCTCGAACCAGCCCGGCAGCTCTTCGTAGATCGGCAGCGCGTGGTGCACGTCGGTCTGCGTCATCGGCATCTCGTAGGTACGGACCCCGTCGACCTCGTAGCCCACGCACACCGGCACCTTCTCCAGCCCGGACAGCACGTCCAGCTTGGTGAGGAAGTAGTCGGTGATGCCGTTGACCCGCACCGCGTAGCGCGCGATGACCGCGTCGAACCAGCCGGTGCGCCGCGAGCGGCCGGTGGTGACGCCGAACTCGCCGCCCTGCTTGCGCAGGTACTCACCGGACTCGTCGTCGAGCTCAGACGGGAACGGGCCGGAGCCGACGCGGGTGGTGTAGGCCTTGAGGATGCCCAGCACGGTGGTGATCTTGCCCGGGCCGATGCCCGAACCCGCGCTCGCGCCGCCGGACGTCGGGTTCGAGGACGTCACGAACGGGTAGGTGCCGTGGTCGACGTCGAGCAGCGTGCCCTGCGAACCTTCGAGCAGCACGGTCTCGCCGCGTTCGAGGGCCTGGTTGAGCCGCAGGCGCGTGTCGGCGATGCGGTGCGCGAACTTCTCGCCCGCGGCCAGCACCTCGTCGGCGACCTGGTCGGCGTCGAGTGCCTTGCGGTTGTAGACCTTGACCAGCACCTGGTTCTTGAACTCCAGGGCCGATTCGACCTTCTGCCGGAAGATCTTCTCGTCGAGCAGGTCCTGCACGCGGACGCCGACGCGGGCGATCTTGTCCTGGTAGCAGGGACCGATGCCGCGGCCGGTGGTGCCGATCTTGCGGCTGCCGAGGTAACGCTCGGTGACCTTATCGATCTCCACGTGGTACGGCATGATCAAATGCGCGTCGGCGGAGATCAGCAGCTTGCTGGTGTCGACGTCGCGTTCCTCCAGCCCGGCGAGCTCGTCGAGCAGCACCCCCGGGTCGATGACGACGCCGTTGCCGATGACGTTGGTGACGCCCGGCGTGAGGATCCCGGACGGGATGAGGTGGAGGGCGAAGTTCTGCCCGTCGGGAAGGACTACGGTGTGGCCCGCGTTGTTACCGCCTTGGTAACGCACGATCCACTGGACGCGGTCGCCGAGCAGGTCGGTGGCCTTGCCCTTGCCCTCGTCCCCCCATTGGGCCCCGATCAGCACGATGGCCGGCATGTGACACTCCAGGTGTTCGGCGACTGATGGTTTTGGCGCTGGTAAATGCCGGTGCATGAGCGTAACGGAGGGCCTTCGGGTGCGCGGAATAGTGGTGGTCTGTCCAGAGGGCGAGCCCACACTCCCGGAGATCGACGACGTCGAAATGGTGCGCGTCCCGAGCCGTCCCGGCAAGGCGGATATCGACCCCTTGCTGGGTGAACATGATCGGCTGGTGGTCGCGGGCACCGACGCCGATCTCGCGGCGGTCGCGCTCCGGCTGTTACGAAAAGAACAGCTCACCGGCGTGTCGCTCGGGTTCGTACCGTCCTCTCCGGACTCCGACGTGGCCCGCATCTGGAGCCTGCCGACCCAGCCGCTGCGTGCCCTCGCGCTCGCGTTGCGCGGGGAGGTCGACCCGGTACCGCTGATCCGCGACGACACCGGCGGTGTGCTCGTCGGCCGGGGCTCGCTCGGCATGATCCGCGGGGTCGCCTACTGCGACGAGCACACCGCCCTGCGCGGACCCGCGCGCTCGATCGAGGTCGAGCCGGACGCGAGCGGGCCGGGGCTGATGGTCCGGGTGACCAAGGGGACGCTCTTCAAGCGGCCGTCGACGCGGTACGCGCGGGCGTTCCAGCTCGGCTGCATCCCGACCCGCCCGAGCAGCGACGGCGTCGTCCATCCGCGCGCGATGAGCCGGTGGACCTGGTACCGGCACACCGAGGACCTCCGGCTGGTCCGTGGGCTGATCTAGGCGCTGGTCCGTTCGGCCCAGAACCATCAGCTGGACTTTCCGAAACTTTTTCGGGGACGTACACCGCGTCCGACCTGCTCGTGACACCCTCCGTTCACGAATAGCCAGCAGAGTGTCATCCGATGGTGTTGCGTGGGCCATATCCGTGCCTCATGGTGACCAGGTCCCCAAACCTGACACGGAGGCAGCAATATGCCAACTGCGCTTGCTGTTCGTCGCTCCTTCACCGTTCTCGCCGTCTCGGCGATCGTCTCGGCAGGCGTCGTCGGCGTCGCCGAAGCGACACCCCCGGGCATCCCCTCGACCGCGACCGCCAAGAGCCAGCTCGCCGCGCTGACCGTCAAGCCGGACGGTTCGTCGAGCGGGTACAGCCGCGACAAGTTCCCACACTGGGCCGATCAGGGCAACAGCTGCAACACCCGCGAGGTCGTGCTCAAGCGGGACGGCACGAACGTCCAGCAGGACAGCAGTTGCGCCGCCGTCTCCGGCAAGTGGTTCAGCCCGTACGACGACGCCACCTGGACCGCCGCGTCCGATTTGGACATCGACCACGTCGTCCCGCTTTCGGCCGCTTGGCGCACCGGGGCTTCTTCGTGGACCACCGCGCAGCGGCAGGCGTTCGCGAACGACCTCAGCGCGCCGCAGCTGATCGCCGTCACCGACAACGTCAACCAGGAGAAGGGCGACAAGTCGCCGGACGCCTGGAAGCCGCCGTCCACCGGGTACTGGTGCACCTACGCGAAGATGTGGACCACGGTGAAGACCAAGTACAAGCTCACCATCAAGTCGGCGGAGAAGACCGCACTGACGGACATGCTCAACCGCTGCTAGAACTTGGCCTGTCCGTGAAGGCCTCCTTCCCTACCCTCAAGAGGCTGTTGCGTTTTCGGATTGGGGTTCGTTGGTGTTGGTGGGGCGGGGCCGGAGGCCCTGCCCCATCACACTGTCTGGGGCTGGGTGGTGGTGAAGAGGC
>NZ_JBHRWK010000096.1:0-51424 GCF_042647925.1 Amycolatopsis speibonae | reverse complement strand
ACGACATCAGCAGCCACACTCCACAGATCCGCGATCATCACAAGACCCTGACCAGCGTAGACGCCACCACCCCGAATAAACCAACAGCATCATCCAACGCACCAGAATCCACACAGTCGACGCCACAGGCCCGGTGTCGCACAGAGTCACCCGACACCGGGCACAAACACGCCAGGTTTGCCTTACCCCTCAAATAGACCTCGACGACCCATGGGCGCGCCCAGTCGGAAGCCTGCGTACGCGTGAGCGCGCCGGTGGCGAGGTCGTCCAGCACCCTTCGCACCTCAGCGCGCGTCGGGACGGGCACGTACTCACCCACGAGCGCCTCCATCGTCGTCCCCAAAACTACGTGAAGGCCCCCTTCCCCGCGTCCAGCGCGGGAATGGGGGCCTTCACGTAGTTGCTTACAGAGCCGAGCCGTCCGTCTGGAACTCGCTCAGCGCCGCGGCCAGCTCGGGCCTGCCCCGGACGAGCAGGCGTGTACCGGTCTCGACGTGCTCCTCTTCCAGCACCTCGCCATCGCCGTGTGCGCGGGAGACGAGCTCGCCTCGCGAGTACGGGATCAGCACCTCGACCACGACCTCCGGCCTCGGCAACCGCTCCGCGATCACTTCGGCCAGCTCCGTGATGCCGGTGCCTGCCCGGGCCGACACCTGCACCGAACCGGCCATCTGATGCCGCAACCGGACCAGCGACACCTCGTCGGCGGCGTCGGCCTTGTTGATCACCAGCAACTCCGGCGGGAGCGGCTCGGAGCGGCGCTTCGTGATCTCGGCGAGCACTTCGCGTACCGCGTTGACCTGCTCTTCCGGCGTCGGGTCGGAACCGTCGACGACGTGCACGAGCAGGTCGGCGCTCGCCGCCTCCTCCAGCGTCGAACGGAACGCGTCCACCAGCTGGTGCGGCAGGTGCCGGACGAAACCGACGGTGTCGGTCAGCGTGTAGGTGCGGCCGTCGGGTGTCTGCGCCCGCCGGGTCGTCGGATCCAGCGTGGCGAACAGCGCGTCCTCGACCAGCACCCCGGCGCCGGTCAGCGCGTTGAGCAGGCTCGACTTGCCGGCGTTGGTGTAGCCGACGATCGCGACGCTCGGCACCTCGTTGGCCACCCGGCGACCGCGTTTGGTCTCGCGGATGGTGTCCATCGCGGCGATCTCGCGGCGCAGCTTCGACACGCGCTTGTTGATCCGCCGCCGGTCGGTTTCGAGCTTCGTCTCACCGGGACCACGCAGGCCCACACCACCGTTGGCACCGCCGGCCCGGCCACCGCCCTGCCGGGACAGCGCCGCACCCCACCCGCGAAGCCGCGGGATCAGGTACTGCAGCTGGGCCAGCTCGACCTGCGCCTTGCCCTCCTTGGAGCTGGCGTGCTGCGCGAAGATGTCGAGGATCAGGGCGGTGCGGTCGATGACCTTCACCTTGACCTTCTCCTCCAGCTGGCGCAGCTGGCCGGGCGAGAGCTCACCGTCGCAGATCACCGTGTCGGCCCCGGTGGCCGCCACGATCTCGCGCAGTTCCTTGACCTTGCCCGAGCCGATGTAGGTGGCGGGATCCGGGCGGATCCGCCGCTGCACCAGGCCTTCCAGCACCTCGGAGCCCGCCGTTTCGGCGAGCCGGGCGAGTTCGGCGAGCGAGGCCTCGGACTGGAGGGCGCTGCCCTCGGTCCACACACCGACCAGAACGACGCGCTCCAGGCGCAGCTGCCGGTATTCGACCTCGGTGACATCCGCGAGTTCGGTGGACAGGCCCGCTACCCGGCGGAGCGAGGCGCGGTCCTCGAGCTCCAGTTCGCCGGTCGAAGGGTCCTTGTCGTTCAGATCGTTGTGTGTCAGTTCCGTCATCGTGCCTCCATGGTCCCACGTTTCGGCGGCGGGACCGAATTCATTACCTGCTCGGATACTTCGACAGGTAGATGGCCGTGCGTTTCGCGGCGGGATCGGCGGGCCGGGAGATGAAGTCGTCGAGCAACTCCGTCAACCGTGCTTCGAACTCGGCGATCTGCTCGTCCGGTACCTGGACGACCATTCGAGTCTGGTGCACCTCGTCGAATCCCACATCGGCGATTTCGGCCAGATAGGCCTCGAAGACCGCCTGATCGATCCCCCTGTCGCTGGAATCAAGATGCCAGGACAACCCGGTCGAGCGATAGGGAATTTCTTTCGCGCCGCGCGTGCCGCGTCGCGCGGGGAGCGCTTCGAGGAACCCTGTGTCGACGAGCTTGCGCACGTGATGCAGCATCGTCGCCGGATCGCGATCGAGCCGTTCGGCGAGTTCCTTGTTGGTCAGCGCTTCGGAGAAGGTCAACCGGATGATGCGCAGCCTTATTCCGGAGGCCATGGCGGCGATCTCGGCCTCGGTGGCGGCGCGTCGTGGAGTAGGCACCGCGACAGCCTAGAGCCGAAAGTGATTGACAGTTTCCAATCACTCAGGCCAGGGTGGCGTCGTGCGCAGAGACTCCCTCTTCTTCCACGCGGACTTCCGACGGCTCTGGGCGGGCGACACGGCCAGTCAGGTGGGCGCGTTCGCGGGCCACACCGTGATCCCCCTGCTCGCGGCCACCGTGCTGGCCGCGACGCCGTTCGAGATGGGGCTGCTGACCGCGGCCGAGACCATCGCGTTCCTGATCATCGGGCTGCCCGCCGGGGTGTGGGTGGACCGGATGCGGCGGCGGGTGCTCATGCTGCGGGCCGACTTCGTCCGCGCGGCGCTGCTGCTCAGCATCCCTCTCGCCTGGTGGGCCGGTGTGCTGTCGCTGGCGCAGTTGCTGGTGGTGGCCACGCTCGTCGGCGTCGCGACGGTGTTCTTCGACGTGGCCTACCAGTCGTATCTGCCGTCCCTGGTCGGCCGGGAACACCTGCTGGAGGGCAACGCGAAGCTCCAGGCCAGCCAGTCGGTGGCGTTCCTGACCGGACCGGGCATCGGCGGCGGGCTGGTGCAGCTGGCGGGTGCGGCCAACGCCGTGCTGATGACCGGGGCGGGGTTCCTGACCTCCGCGCTGTGCCTGCTGCGGATCCGCACCGTCGAAGAGGTTCCCGAGCGGAACGGCGGAGAGAAGCTGCTCCCCCAGATCGCCGAGGGGCTGCGGTTCGTGTTCACCGACCCCGCGCTGCGCTCGATCGTCGCCTGCACCGCGACAGCCAACCTGTTCAACGGCGCCTTCACCGCGGTGGAGATCCTGTTCCTGAACCGCGAGCTGGGCCTTTCCCCGGCTGTCATCGGCGTCGTCCTGGCGACCGGCGGCGTGGGCGGGATCATCGGGGCGATCCTGGCCGGGCGCATCACCCGGCGGATCGGTCAGGCGCGATCGATCTGGCTCGTCCCGCTGCTGACCTGGCCGTTCCAGCTGCTGCTCCCGCTCGCCGCGCCGGGCTGGCGGATCGTGCTGTTCCCCGCGGCGCTGGCGATCGCGGGGTTCGGGATCATCGTCTACAACGTCGCGCAGGTCACCTACCGGCAGGCCGTCTGCCCGGACAGGCTGCTCGGCCGGATGAACGCCAGCGTGCGCTTCGTGGTGTGGGGCATGCTGCCGCTGGGCGGGCTGATCGGCGGCGTGCTGGGTGAGGCGATCGGGATCCGGGGGACGCTGTGGTTCGTCGCGGTCGGTGAGACGGCCGCGCTGCTGTGGGTGGTCTTCTCCCCGATCCGGAAGCTTCGCGACCTTCCTCAGGAGCCCGTCGCGGTCGGCTAAGCGCCGAGACCGGCCCACCAGGCTTCGTCGAGTTCCCCGCGGGCGACGATCTCCGCCGGGCCGGTCAGGGTGGACTCGCCGCGGCGCACCTCGACCACCACGCGGCCGCCGGGGATGTCGACGGTCGCTTCGCCGGTGTCGGTGCCCGCGAGGTGCAGCGCGGCGGCGACAGCGGCGACCGTGCCGGTGCCGCAGGACCGCGTCTCGCCGACACCGCGTTCGTGGACGCGCATCTTCAGCGCGTTGTCCCCCAGGAGGTTGATGAACTCGAGGTTCACGCCCTCCGGGAACACGTCGGAGTCGAAGTCGGGCTGGTCACGCAGGTCGAGCTCGTCGACTTCGTCCTCGACGACCGACACCAGGTGCGGGTTGCCGACGTTCACCGCGACACCGGAGAACGGCTTCCCGGCGACGACGGTGACCGAGGTGCCGGTGATCGTCGCCGGCCCCATCCCCACGGTCACCGACCCGTCCGCGTGCATCCGGACCGGCCGGTCGCCGGCGCGGGTGCCGATGACGAAGTCGCGCTCGGGCACGAGCCCGGAATCGACCAGGTACCGGACGAAGACCCGGACGCCGTTGCCGCACATCTCCGCGATGGACCCGTCGGCGTTGCGGTAGTCCATGAACCATTCGCCCTCGGACTCTTCGCCGAGAGCGGCCGACCGCACGACACGCAGCACACCGTCGGCGCCGAGACCACGCTGACGGTCGCACAGCGCCGCCACCCGCGCCTCGGTCAGCTCGAGGCGGCCGTCAGGGTCGGGAAGCAGCACGAAATCGTTCTGTGTGCCGTGTCCCTTAAGGAATTCGATGCCGCCCATGGCAGCCAGATTACTGGGCCGTCACCTCGAGGACGCGCTCGGCCAGCCGGTCCGACCCGCCGTCGAACCACTCGATCCGCTTGTCCCGCCGGAACCAGGAACGTTGCCTGCGCACGAACCGCCGGGTGGCCTGCGCGGTGGCCTCGGCGGCGGCCTGGAGATCGCCGTCGCCGTCGAGTGCGGCGATCACCTGCTGATAGCCCAGCGCCCTCGACGCGGTGAGCCCGTCGCGAAGTCCTTCGCCCAGCAGCGTCCGTACTTCGCCGACGAGCCCGGCTTCGAACATGATCTCGACGCGGCGGTCGACGCGGGCGTCGAGTTCCGCCGGTTCGCGATCGATACCGATCAGGACCGTGCCGTAGCGCGCGGGCCCCGGTTTCGGCAGGTTCGCCGAGAACGGTGCGCCGGTGATCTCGATGACCTCCAGCGCGCGCACGATCCGGCGGGTGTTGGTCGGGAGGATGGCCGTGGCGGCGATCGGGTCCAGCTCGGTGAGCCGGGCGTGCATCGCGGCGACGCCGATTTCGTCGGCTTCGGCGGTCAGCCGGGCGCGCACGCCGGGATCGGTGCCCGGGAACTTGAGATCGTCGAGCACCGCTTGGACGTAGAGGCCCGACCCGCCGGTGAGGACCGGCACGCGGCCGGCGTCGAGGAGCTCTTCGACACGCTTGCGCGCGTCACGCTGGTACGCGGCGACGGACGCAGTCTCGGTGACGTCGAGGACGTCCAGCAGGTGATGCGGCACGCCCCGCCGCTCCTCGGCGGTCGCCTTGGCCGTCCCGATGTCCATCCCGCGGTACAGTTGGAGCGCGTCGGCGTTGACCACCTCACCCCCGAGGGTGAGGGCGAGTTCGACGGCCAGCGAGGTCTTCCCGGTCGCCGTGGGCCCGACGACCGCGACCGGCCGGATCACGCCTGCTCCCAGACAGCGACGTGGTAGCCGACGCCGAACGGCGCGGCCGAGTAGAGAACCTCGGCGGTCCAGCTCCCGCCCGCCGCCAGCCCGGCGAGGACCTGCCAGGGCGCGCGGCCGCCTGCCCCGAGTTCGGCGGCCAGGGACGGGTCGAGTGCGGCCAACGCGCCGGCGTCGCCCTTGGCCAGGGCGTCGCGGACCCCGGCGTCGAAACCCTCCGCGCGCTCGTCCTCACCACCGGGGGAACGCGGGCCGTGCCTGCTCGAACCGTCGCCGAGGACGAGGACCGCGACGGGCTCCCCCAGCTCACGGCCGAACAGTTCGCACTGGCCGGGAGGGGTCGCGGGGTCGACCAGGTGGACCCGGACGGAGGACGCGCCTCCCTGCTCGCGCAGCCAGCCGGCCACGAGCGCGGGCAACGGCAGCTCCGTTTCGGGCGCTGTCACCCGGCTGAGTGAGACACCGAGGTCGACGCCGTAGCCCCGGAAGGAACCGCTCGCGTGTTCCGGCACCTCGGGCGCCCCCGCGGCGGCGCCGACGACGACCCAGTCCGGCGAAGCGCTGGTCAGGCGCCGCGCGGCGGCGAGGCAGGCTTCGCGCAGCTCGGCGCACTCGTCCGCCGCTCCGGCGGCCAGTTCGGGGATGAGCAGCGGGGGTTGCGGGAGCACGGCGACACGGCGGATCACGGCCGCCGACGTTACCTTCCCCGCTTCTGACCCCCCGCAACCGACCGACACGGAGGGTCCACCGGAAGTAGGATCACTGCCCTCTGGTGATTCATCCGGTACCACGGTGGACGCTGAGCTGCTTGAATGCCGCAAGGGGTTGATGCCCCCGAAGCAAGACGGCAACGCATTACCCGGCCCCGCCGCTAGGCGGGGCGCCCGCACCAGCGGGCGTACAGGCGATAAGGAGCCTGCGATGGCCCAGGAGAACACGTCCACCGGTACCCCGGCACCGCACCCGGTGCCGCACGCGCTCGGTGGCGGGCACGCCGCACCCCCCGTGCCGCCCGCCGAACCCAGCCCGTCCGCTTGGGGCAGGGTCGACGACGAAGGAACGGTCTACGTCACCACGGCCGACGGCGAGCGTGCGGTCGGCGTCTGGCAGGCCGGTAGCCCGGACGAGGGTCTGCTCCACTACGCGCGGCGCTTCGACGACCTGCGCACCGAGGTCGAGCTGCTGGAGACGCGGCTGGAGTCCGGCGCGGGCGACCCGAAGCACGCGCTGGCCACGGCCACGCAGCTGCGCGACGGTCTCGCCGAAGCCGCCGTCGTCGGCGACCTCGCCGCGCTGGGCGGCCGCATCGAGCAGGTCATCGCCCACGCCGAGAAAGCGCTGGCCTCGGCCAAGCAGGAACGTGAAGAAGCCCGCGCGGCCGCCGTCGTCCGCAAGCAGGCCCTCGCCGACGAGGCCGAGAAGCTCGCCTCCGAGTCGACCCAGTGGAAGGCCGCCGGTGATCGGCTGCGCACCATCCTGGACGAGTGGAAGACCGTCAAGGGCGTCGACCGCAAGACCGACGACGAGCTGTGGAAGCGGTTCTCCAAGGCCCGCGAGGCGTTCAACCGGCGCCGTGGCTCGCACTTCGCCGAGCTCGACAAGCAGCGCGCCGGCGCCAAGCAACGCAAGGAAGAGCTGATCGCCGAAGCCGAGTCGATCGCGGAGTCGTCGGAGTGGGGTGACACGGCGGGCCGCTACAAGGATCTGATGACCGAGTGGAAGGCCGCCGGTCGCGCGCCCAAGGACAGCGACGAGGCGCTCTGGCAGCGCTTCCGCGCCGCGCAGGACAAGTTCTTCGCACGCCGCTCCTCGGTGTTCTCCGAGCGGGACGCCGAGTTCGCGGCCAACGCGCAGCAGAAGGAAGAGCTGCTCGTCGAGGCCGAGAAGATCGACCCTGCCGCGAACCTCGACGCCGCGAAGAACCACCTGCGCAAGATCCAGGAGCAGTGGGACGAGATCGGCAAGGTCCCGCGTGAGCGCATCCGCGAGCTGGACGGCCGCCTGAAGACCGTGCAGGACTCGATCAAGTCGGCCGAGGACAGCAAGTGGCGGCGGACCGACCCGGAGGCACAGGCCAGGGCGGCGCAGTTCCGCGAGCGGGTCGAGCAGTTCGAGTCGCAGGCGGAAAAGGCCCGCGCGGCCGGCGACGAGCGGCGCGCGAAGAAGGCGGACGAGCAGGCCGCGCAGTGGCGTGAGTGGCTCGAGGCGGCGGAAGCGGCCATCGCGGACCGGTAACCTCCTCCTGCCCCGAAGCGCGTGAAGGCCCCTTCTCTCGGCTGAGCCGAGGGAAGGGGGCCTTCACGCGCTTCACTCCATTGTGGAGCGAAGGCTCGCACGTTCGTGCGTATCGGGGCGCTCTCCGCGCTCAGCCATGCTCCACTTCGAGCATGAACCACACGCCGATTTCACGGATCTCCAAGACTTTCGCCGTCCTGGTGACAGGGATCGTCCTGGCCGGGCTCGTCCCGGCGGCAACGGCCGTCGCGGCACCGGCCTCGTCCGCGCAGACGAGCGTCCACAACAAGAAAAAGGTCAAACTCGAAGCGAAGGCCGACAAGAGCAAGGTCAAGGTCGGCGAGGAGACCAAGCTCAAGGGCCGTCTCGACGTCGTTCCCGACGAAGCTGACGGCGACGCGACCGAAGCCCTGGAGCTCATCGTGGTCCAGAAGCTCGTCGCGGGCGTCTGGGTCGACCTGAGCAATGGTTCCTGCAGGCCGAACGGCAGCTTCTCCCTCAGCCTGAGCTTCAGCGTCAAGGCTTCGCTCACGCTGAGGGTGTTCCACCCGGAAACCACGCTCTACGCCAGTGCGACTTCGAGCGTTTTCGGTGTTGTAGTCGTCTAGCTGCGCGAGAAAGCGGCCCGCATCCAGTAGATGGCCAGCGCGACGGTGGCGAACCAGGCGAGGAGCATCCCGAAGCCCGGGCCGCCACCGGCCGCGCCGGTCGCGTGCGAGGACTGCTGGGACCAGATCGCGAGCATGCCGTCGACGGAGGCGAACCAGCCGCCAGCGGCGCAGACCCAGGCCAGCCACCAGCGCCGGGTCACCAGCGCCACCGCGGAAGCGAAGACGCCGACTCCGGTGGAGGTCACGGCGAACAGCTGCGGGATCCCGCCGCCCCGGCCGAGCAGCACCTCCCAGCCGGCGTGTTCGCCGACCCACGGCAGCAGTTGGGCGACCAGCAGCACGAAAGCCAGCACGGCGATGGAGAACCCGCGCCTGCCCAGCTCGATCGTCTTGGCCGCTCGCTGGCCGACCTCGTCGATCTCGGCGGCGAGCTCGTCGATCTCGGGGTGGTTCTTCGGTTCGGTCACAGTGCACACCCGCTCACCGGTTCCGGCGTGACGGCCGGGGCACCGAAGCCCGGCAGGCCCAGCGTCACGCCGTTGGTCTTCGGCCGGAGCCCGGCCTCGGAGTTGTCGCCCGCCTTGGTGCGGCGGTGCGACAGGAGGTCGCCGTCGGCGACCAGGTGGTGCGGAGCGCCGTAGGTCACCACGGTCTCGACGATGTCGCCCGGCCGCACCGAGCGGTCCACCAGCGACCCCGTCGGCGTGAAGTGCACGAGCCTGCCGTCGCGGGCGCGGCCGCTCATGCGCTGGGTCTCGGAGTCCTTGCGGCCCTCGCCGGAGGCGACCAGCAGCTCGACCCGTCGTCCGACGATCTTCTTGTTCTCGTCCCAGGAGATGTCGTTCTGCGCTTTCACGAGCCGCTCGTAGCGCTCCTGCACGACCTCCTTCGGCAGCTGCCCGTCCATCTCGGCGGCGGGAGTGCCGGGCCGGATCGAGTACTGGAAGGTGAACGCGCTGGAGAACCGCGCCTGCGCGACGACGTCGAGCGTCGCCTGGAAGTCTTCCTCGGTCTCGCCGGGGAAGCCGACGATGATGTCGGTGGTGATCGCGGCGTCGGGCATCGACTCGCGCACGCGGTCGAGGAGCTTGAGGTAGCGCGCCGAACGGTAGGACCGCTTCATCTCGCGCAGCACCCGGTCCGAGCCGGACTGCAGCGGCATGTGCAGCTGGTGGCACACGTTCGGCGTCTCGGCCATCGCGTCGATGACGTCCTCGGTGAACGCAGCCGGATGCGGCGAGGTGAAGCGGACGCGCTCCAGTCCCTCCACCGAACCGCAGGCGCGCAGGAGCTTCCCGAACGCGAGCTTGTCACCGAACTCGACGCCGTAGGAGTTCACGTTCTGGCCGAGCAGGGTCACTTCGAGCACGCCTTCGGCCACGAGCGCCCCGACCTCGGCCAGGATCTCGCCGGGGCGGCGGTCGCGTTCCTTGCCCCGCAACGCCGGGACGATGCAGAAGGTGCAGGTGTTGTTGCAGCCGACCGAAACCGACACCCAGCCCGCGTACGCGGAGTCGCGCTTCGCCGGGAGCGTCGAGGGGAAGGTTTCGAGTGCTTCGAGGATCTCGACCTCGGCCTCGGCGTTGTGCCGCGCGCGCTCCAGCAGCGTCGGCAGCGCGCCGATGTTGTGCGTGCCGAACACGACGTCGACCCAGGGCGCGCGTTTGACGATCTCGCCGCGGTCTTTCTGCGCGAGACAGCCGCCGACGGCGATCTGCATACCCGGTTTCGCGGTCTTCTGCGGCCGGATGTGCCCCAAGGTGCCGTACAGCTTGTTGTCCGCGTTCTCCCGCACCGCGCAGGTGTTGAACACGATCAGGTCGGGTGTGGCCTCGCCGTCACCCGGAACGTAGCCGGCGTCCTCGAGCTGCCCGGCAAGACGTTCGGAGTCATGCACGTTCATCTGGCAGCCGAAGGTGCGGATCTGGTAAGTGCGCGCGCTCATCTCGCCTTCGAGGGTACGCGGGCGGGGTTCCATGGCACGATCGACCCTCATGAGGAGACCAGGGGTACTGGCGGCGGTGATCGCCGTGGTCTGCGCCCTGGTCACCGGGTGCGGGCCGGATCTGTCCGGGACGAAGGTGCGGATAGCGGCGGGGCTCAACGGCGGCGTCTACGACAAACTGGCCGAGGCGCTGGCCGACGCGTGGGCCTCGCAGCTGGACACCGAGCGGCCGGAGATCCAGGAGACGCAGGGCTCCCCGGACAACATCGACCGGGTGCGCGCGGGGAGGGCCGACGTCGCTTTCGTGGCCGCCGACGTCGCCGCCGCGAAATCCGTCGGACTGGCCGCGCTGGCCCGGGTGCACGACGACTACCTGCACGTCATCGTGCGGGACGACTCGTCGATCAAGTCGTTCGCCCAGCTGCGCGGGCGCAAGGTCGCGATCGGCTCGCCGGACTCCGGCGTCGAGTTCCTGTCGCAGCAGCTACTGCGGGCCTCCGGGCTGACCGGCGCGATCGACCGGCGCAATCTCGGGCTCACCGAGGCGCTGCCCGCTCTGGAAAGCAGGCAGATCGACGCCGTCATCTGGTCCGGTGGCCTGCCGACACCGTCGATCACGGAGCGGGTGCGGACGGTCGGGCTGCGGCTGCTCGACATCACCGACCTCGCGGACGCACTGCGGGCCACCAGCCCGGTCTACCGCACGGCGACCATCCCGGTGACGGCCTACAACCTGGCGGAGCCGGTGACCACGCTCGTCCTGCCGAACTTCCTGGTGGTGCCCACGTCGATGCGCGACGACGTCGCCGAGGCGCTGGTGCGCGGACTGTTCGACGCACGGGATCAGCTGGTCAAGGCGGCCGGGGCGGCGCTGTCGATCGACGTCCATCCCGCCATCGAGACCTCTCCCCTGCCGCTGCATCCCGGTGCGCTGCGGTACTTCCGGTCGCTCAAGGACTAGGAGCGGCGACAGGCAGGGTCACGGTCACTTCGAGGCCGCCGCCCCCGGGCGAGCCCAGCCGCAGCGAACCGTCCGAACGGACCAGGATCTCGGTGACGATCGCGAGGCCGAGGCCGGAGCCGGGCACGTTCTGGTGCGCGGTGCTGCGCCAGAACCGGTCCGCCGCGCGGTCGAGTTCGTCGTCCCGGAGGCCGGGCCCGTGGTCGCGGACGGCGATCTCGGCCTTCTCCCCCACGACGCCGACGGTGACGGTGACCTCGGTTCCCGGCTCGGTGAACTTGAGCGCGTTGTCCAGCAGGGCGTCGAGCACCACTTCGAGCCCACGCGCGGGTGTGAGCACCCGTAACCCGCCGCCCAGCCCGGAAACGACCAGCGAGACGTCGCGTGCCGCACCGACCACGGTCCAGTCGGCGACCCGGGCGCCCACCACCTCGTCGAGACCGACCGGCACCAGTTCACCGCCCGAGGCCTCGGCGCGGGCCAGCGAGAGGAGCTCGTCGAGGATCTGGTTGAGCCGTCGAGCGTCGACGACGGCGGCTTCGAGGTCCGCCGCGGCCATTTCGTCGTCGACGTGCCCGTCGAGGTTGCCGAGCCGGATCTTCAACGCCGTCAAGGGGTTCCGCAGCTGGTGGGAGGCGTCGGCGACGAACGCGCGCTGCGCCGTCAGCGCCTCGTCGACACTGGCGGCCATCCGGTCGAAGGACCGTTCGAGCTGACGCAGTTCCGGCGGCCCGCCGGACTCCTCCACCCGCTTCACCTCGCGTCCGCTGACCACGGCGGCGACCAGCGCGCCGGTGGCGTCGTCGAGCCGCCGGACCGGGCGCAGGATCCAGCGCACCACCGGCACCGCGACCAGCAGCGCGAACCCGAAGGCCAGCAGCGCGCCCGCCGCGATGAGCAGCCACCACCGCAGCAGATCGGCGCGGGCCTTGTCGGTCGAGGACAAGGTGATCACCGCGCCCCGCACCTCGCCGTCGATCAGGATCGGCTCGGCCAGCACCAGCGGCCCGGTGGTCCACGGCATCAGCAGTGGCCCGGGCTCGGAACGCCGTCCCGCCAGCGCCTCCTGCAGATGAGAAGCGATGACGGGGTCCTTGAGGTCGATCCCGGTCGTCTCGCCGGGCACCCGGGCCACGGCCTCGCCGTCCTGGTCGGCGATCGCCACCGGCACCCCGTAGACCTCGGTGTAGCGGCGGAGTTCGTCCACGATCAGGTCCGGCCGGTTCTCCACCAGCGGGCGCTGGGCCAGCGACGCGAACCGGGAGGTGTCGGTGAGACGGTCGAGGAAGAGGTCGAGCTGCACACTGGCCGCGACGCTGAGCGCGAGCGGGATGCCGAGGCCGAACACGAGCGCCGCGACCAGCGTCAGCACGATCGCCTGGAGCCGGACTCGCACCGGCTCAGCCCTCTTCGGCCGGGCCGTAGGCGCCGCCGAGGCGGTACCCGACGCCGCGGACGGTCTCGATCAGCGCCGGCCTGCCCAGTTTGGTCCGCAGGGTGGCGACGTGGACGTCGAGCGAGCGGCTCTCCGCGGGCCCCCGGTGTCCCCAGACCTCGCTCAGCACGTGGTCACGGGCGCAGACCGCGCCGCGAGCGGTGACCACCAGCGCGAGGACCTGGAACTCCTTGCGGGACAACGAAACCGGCCGGCCGTCGACCTGCACCTCATGGCGCCCGATGTCGACCGAGACGTCACCCGCCCGAATGACGCCCGGCGGTTCGGGCGCGACCGGGCGTTCGCCGCGGCGGCGGCGCACGGCCTCGACGCGGGCGACGAGTTCGTCGACGTCGTAGGGCTTCACCAGGTAGTCGTCGGCACCGGACCGCAGGCCCTGGATCCGGTCGTCGACCTCGCCCCGCGCCGAAACGACGATCACCGCGACGTCGCTGACCGCGCGGATCCGGCGGCACAGCACGATCCCGTCGATGTCGGGCAGCCCCAGGTCGAGCAGGATCACGTCGACCTCGTGCACCAGATCGAGCACCCCGGCGCCGGAGGCCAGGCGTTTGATCGTCAGGCCACGCCGGGCCAGCGCGGGCGTCAAGGCACCCGCGACCCGGTCGTCGTCCTCCACCAGCAGTACCCGCACCCGTGTTTTCCCTTTCACGCCGTCCCCGCACCGCGACGACTTGAAGAACGACTCTATGGGGTGAGTCACCCCTCGCGCTGCCTGTCCCGGCCCTGTGAGCGACCCGTCGCACGCGGTGATGGTCACGATGCGTCACAGATCTTGTGTGACCCCGGTTACGGGACACCCCTGCCTTGTCTAGGCTGATCAGCGCCGGACGGTGGCGGATCGGGCCGTCCGGTGGCTTGAGAACGATACGGACTTGAAACCCTAAGTATTGGTCAAGCCGCCTTTACAAGCGGTCCGACGGGAGTAGGTTTCCGCCATCGCGTGGTGCCTGACCCCGCAGTCCCCTGCAAACGAACGCTCCTGGAGGCCAGATGACCGCGGAGGTGGCGGCGCCGATGATCAAGGCGGCCGCCGTGAACAAGTACTTCGGCGACCTGCACGTGCTCAAGGAGATCAACCTCGAGGTGCCTCGTGGGCAGGTCGTGGTCGTGCTCGGGCCGTCCGGATCTGGCAAGTCGACGCTGTGCCGGGCGATCAACCGCCTGGAACCCATCAACTCCGGCGAGATCGCGGTGGACGGCGTTCCGCTGCCCGCCGAGGGAAAGGCGCTGGCCGCGCTGCGCGCCGACGTCGGCATGGTGTTCCAGTCGTTCAACCTGTTCGCGCACAAGACGATCGTCGAGAACGTCATGCTCGCGCCGATGAAGGTCCGCAAGGTCAACTCGGGTGAGGCCCGCAAGACCGCGATGGACCTGCTCGAGCGCGTCGGCATCGCCAACCAGGCGGAGAAGTACCCGGCGCAGCTGTCCGGCGGGCAGCAGCAGCGGGTGGCGATCGCCCGCGCGCTGGCCATGCGCCCCAAGGTGATGCTGTTCGACGAGCCGACCTCGGCACTGGACCCGGAGATGGTCCAGGAGGTCCTCGACGTGATGACCACGCTCGCGAAGGACGGGATGACGATGCTCGTCGTCACCCACGAGATGGGCTTCGCGCGGCGCGCGGCGAACCGGGTGGTGTTCATGTCCGACGGCGAGATCGTCGAGGATTCCACCCCGGACGAGTTCTTCACCAAGCCGAAGACGGACCGCGCCAAGGATTTCCTCGGCAAGATCCTGACCCACTAAGGACTTCCCCGCCGGCCGGTCAGGCTGGACAAGATTCGGAAGGAAACTGAAAAGAATGCGGTTGAACCGAGTTCTGCGAATGAGCGCGGCCGTCGTGGCGGCCGGGCTCGCCCTCTCCGCCTGTGGTGGCGGCGGGTCGGACGCCGGCAGCGGCTCCAGCGGCGCCAAGAACCTGGTGGCGAAGGCCAAGAACGACAAGAAGCTGACCATCGGCATCAAGTTCGACCAGCCGGGCCTCGGCCAGAAGCAGGCCGACGGCACCTATGCCGGTTTCGACGTCGACGTGGCGAAGTACATCGCCAAGGAACTCGGCGTCGAAGAGTCGGGGATCAGCTGGAAGGAAGCGCAGTCCGCGCAGCGCGAGGACCTGATCAAGAAGGGTGAGGTCGACTTCATCGTCGCCACCTACTCGATCACCGACAAGCGCAAGAACGATGTGTCCTTCGCGGGCCCGTACTTCATCGCCCACCAGGACCTGCTGGTCCGCGCAGACGCCACCGACATCACCGGCCCCGAGTCGCTGACCGGCAATAAGAAGCTCTGCTCGGTCAAGGGTTCCACCCCGGCGCAGAACGTCAAGGAAAAGTACGCCAAGGAAGTCCAGCTCGAAGAGCGCGGCAAGTACACCGACTGCGTCACCTCGCTGCTCAACAAGACCGTCGACGCGATGACCACCGATGACGTGATCCTCGCCGGCTACGCCGCGCAGCAGCCCGGCAAGCTGAAGCTGGTCGGCAAGGGCTTCACCGACGAGAAGTACGGCGTCGGCCTGAAGAAGGACGACACCGAGAGCGTCACCGCGATCAACAACGCCATCAAGAAGATGCAGCAGGACGGCGCGTGGAAGGCCGCTCTGGAGAAGAACGTCGGTCCGTCGGGCTACAAGATCCCGGAGCCCCCGGCCATCTCGTGAACAGGCTCCCCTGAGCCGCTGAACTGAAGGAATCGAACGGTGCGCCGTGTACCGCGGCGCACCGTTCCCATACCGAGGCTGGGTTGAGCACCTTGTTCGATTTCCTCGACAATCCCAATTACGACTTGCTCGGCGCCTTCTGGATGACGATCAAGCTGACCTTCTTCTCCGCCATCGGTTCCCTGATCTGGGGGACGATCCTGGTGGGGATACGGGTGAGCCCGGTTCCGATCATGAGGGCGTTCGGCACCGCCTACGTCAACATCTTCCGGAATACCCCGCTGACGGTGATCATCGTCTTCACGTCGCTGGGATTGTCCTCCACGCTGGGACTCAACCTGGCCTCGTCGGACTCGACGACGTCGCTGGAAGACAACGCCTTCCGGCTCGCGATCCTCGGCTTCATCGCCTACACCGCAACGTTCGTCTGTGAATCGCTGCGATCGGGCATCAACACCGTCCCCGTCGGGCAGGCGGAAGCGGCCCGCGCGCTGGGCCTCGGCTTCGTCCAGGTACTGACGCTGATCGTGCTGCCGCAGGCGTTCCGGTCGGTGATCGCACCGCTGGCCAACGTCATGATCGCCCTGCTGAAGAACACCACGGTCGCCTCGATCATCGGGGTGGCGGAGGCGTCGCTGCTGATGTCGGAGATGGTGGAGAACGAGTCCGACTCGCTGCTGGTGGTCTTCTTCCTGTTCGCCGCCGGGTTCGTCGTCCTGGTCCTCCCCCTCGGCCTGCTGCTGGGCTGGGTTGCCAAGAAGGTCGAGGTCAAGCGATGAGCACGCAGGCCGTTCTGTACGACATCCCCGGCCCCAAGGCACGGGCGCGCAACTGGCTCTACACCGTGCTTTTCGTGCTCGTCCTGGCGCTGGTGGTCTACTTCGTCTACACCGGCTTCGACGAGAAGGGCCAGTGGGCGGGCGCCCTCTGGAAGCCCTTCATCGACGGTACGACGTGGACGCAGTTCCTGCTTCCCGGCCTGCTCAACACGCTGAAGGCGGCCGGGCTCTCGATCGTGATCGCGTTGCCGATCGGTGCGTTGCTGGGCATCGGCCGACTGTCCGAGCACAAGTGGATCCGGCTGCCGGTCAGCTGGATCGTCGAGTTCTTCCGGGCCATCCCGGTGCTGCTGCTGATGGTCTTCGCCGCGGCCTTCTACGCGTACTACACCGGCATCGACTCCGAGATCCGCCCGCTCTTCGCCGCGGTCACCGGTCTGGTGCTCTACAACGGTTCGGTCCTGGCCGAGGTGTTCCGTGCGGGCATCCTGTCGCTGCCGAAGGGGCAGGCGGAGGCGTCGTCCGCGCTGGGCCTGCGCAAGACCCAGACGATGATCAACGTCCTGCTTCCGCAGGCCGTCACGCTGATGCTGCCCGCACTGGTCAGCCAGCTGGTCGTCATCCTGAAGGACACCGCGCTGGCCGGTCAGCTGACCATCGGCTTCGACGAGCTGATCCGCGGCTCCGGACCGCTCACCGGTCTCTACAGCAACACGATCCCGACGCTGATCGTCGTCGCGATCATCTTCATCGTGCTGAACCTGCTCCTGACCCAGTTCGCTCGCTGGCTGGAGAACAAGCTGGCCCGGCGGAAGAAGGCGCCCAAGGGCGCCAGGCCGGTCATGGCGGCGACAGCGAACGTCGTCCTCACCCGCGACGACGCGAGCGGCGGGGCGGTCTAGCTCCACAGAAGTACATGAAGGCCCCCTTCCTTGCGCCTAGGTACAGGAAGGGGGCCTTCATGTATTGCGGGATAGGCCTGTTGGTCCTGTCGGGACGGCGGTCCGGTCGACTAGCGTCGGCCGTATGGCGGACCAGGCCGCGGCGTTGCTCGAAGCGCTACCGGACCTGGCGGGCAGGTCGGTCCTGGTCGTCGGGTGCGGCGATGGCCGCTTTCCCCGACGCTTCCGCGGCGACGGCGCCCGCCGGGTGGTCGGGGTCGACGCGGATCAGGCGCTGATCGCGGTCGCGCAACGCGAAGAGGAACGCGACCCCCTCGGGATCTCCTACGAGGTCCACCAGCTCGCCCGGCTGCCGGTGATGGGAGCTTTCGACGTCGTCGTGGCCCTGCTGGACTCCCCCGGCCATCTAGACCGGGTCATCGCGAGCCTGGTGACGGGCGGGCTGCTCGTCGCCGTGGCCGCGAACGGGCTCGACCTGGAAGAAGCCCTGCGGGACAACGGTTTCCAGGACATCGTGCTGCACCGCCACGAAAGCGGCGACGTGCACAGCGCCCGCAAGGCGCCCTGAGTCGCGCACCCTGGTGTCGAGCCAGGCTGGCCGGGGCTATGAATCCCGGCCGGTCGCCGGACCGTGCGCGTCTGGCGGTGTGAACCGCACGGAGCCCACACCGCCGCACCGGTACGACGGAACAGTTTCCCCGCCGTGCCGGGGGTTTGGCCTGGAACACGCCTCCGGCGCACACTGCGCACCGGAGGCGTTTCGTTCCAGAAGTACCCCTGCCAGGAATCGAACCTGGACCCCGGCGTTCGTAGCGCCGTACTCTTTCCGTTGAGCTACAAGGGTTCACGAAAAAGCCGCCCGGTTCGGTTTCCCGAAGGGCGGCTCCGTTGTCTGCGACGTCGTTCTAAGACGACGGCGGGGAGCCGTTCTTTTCCACCATGCCGAGGCGAGCCGGACATGCGTCGGCGAACTCGCGTCGCCACATCATGTTCGTCATTCGCACTCCCTCGATCGGTGTATGAGCTCATCTTGCGTGACCACCCGATGATGGTCAATTTCTTTAACTACCGGGTGATCACGCGAGTTACGCCTTCTGGCTCGGCGGACGGGCCGGCCCAGGTGGTCGTGGGTGGCGATTCAGTGTGCCAGGGTCGAGCGTGGAGGATCCGGGACACTCAACGTCCCGAATCCTCCACGCTCGACCGCCGACCACACCAGCAGGTAAGCAAATACCGGATCGCCACTCACGAATTTCTCGCTACTTGTCCCGCCGGAACAGCTTGTTCCCCAGCCACACGATGGGGTCGTACTTCCGGTCCGCGACGCGTTCCTTCATCGGGATCAGCGCGTTGTCGGTGATGTGGATGCCCTCCGGGCACACGTCCGAACAGCACTTGGTGATGTTGCAGTAGCCGAGCCCGTGTTCCTCCTGCGCCTCGTCACGCCGGTCGGCGACGTCGAGGGGGTGCATTTCGAGTTCGGCGATCCGCATCAGGTACCGAGGCCCGGCGAAGGACTCCTTGTTCTCCTCGTGGTCGCGGACCACGTGGCAGGTGTTCTGGCACAGGAAGCATTCGATGCACTTGCGGAACTCCTGCGAGCGCTCGACGTCGACCTGCTGCATCCGGTACTCCCCCGGTTTCAGGTCCGCGGGCGGGGTGAACGACGGGATCTCGCGGGCCTTGGTGTAGTTGAACGACACGTCGGTCACGAGGTCGCGGATCACCGGGAACGTCCGCATCGGCGTCACGGTGATGACCTCGTCCTCGGTGAAGGTCGACATCCGGGTCATGCACAGCAGCCGCGGTTTGCCGTTGATCTCCGCCGAGCACGAACCGCATTTGCCCGCCTTGCAGTTCCACCGCACCGCCAGATCCGAAGCCTGGGTGGCCTGCAGCCGGTGGATGATGTCGAGGACGACCTCGCCCTCGTTGACCTCGACGCTGTAGTCCTGCAGCTCACCCGAGTCGGCGTCGCCGCGCCACACCCGGAAACTCGCCTTGTAGCTCATGCCGGACTCCCGGGGTGCGAAGTCAGTTCTTCGTCGGTGTAGTACTTCCCCAGCTCGGACAGCTCGAACAACTCCAGCAGATCCTGCCGCAACGGGAGCTGTTCCTTGACCTCGATGCCGATGTCCGGCACCACCGGGTTCTCGCCCGGCGCGGCCGAGCAGACCAGGAGTTTGTTGCGCCACTGGGAATCCATGCCCGGATGGTCGTCCCGCGTGTGGCCGCCCCGGCTCTCGGTCCTGGTGAGCGCGGCCCTGGCGACGCATTCGCTGACCATCAGCATGTTCCGCAGGTCGACGGCGAGATGCCAGCCGGGGTTGAACTGCCGGTGCCCTTCGACGGTGACCCGCTTGATCCGCTCGCGCAGCTCCCCGAGCTTCTCCAGCGCCCGCTCGATCTCCTCCGACTTGCGGATGATGCCGACCAGGTCGTTCATCGACTGCTGCAGTTCGGTGTGCAGGCTGTACGGGTTCTCCTCGACACCGTCGCCCGGCGGGTCGAACGGCGCGAGCGCCATCGTCGCGGCGGCGTCCACATCGGACTGACTGACCTTGGGGCGGTCGGCCAGTTCCGCGACGTAGGACGCGGCACCGAGCCCCGCCCTGCGGCCGAAGACGAGCAGGTCCGAAAGCGAGTTGCCGCCGAGCCGGTTCGATCCGTGCATGCCGCCCGAGCATTCACCGGCGGCGAACAGCCCCGGCACGCTCGACGACGCGGTGTCCGGGTCGACCTCGATCCCGCCCATCACGTAGTGACAGGTCGGGCCGACCTCCATCGGCTCCTTGGTGATGTCGACGTCGGCGAGTTCCTTGAACTGGTGGTACATCGACGGCAGCCGCTTGCGGATCTCCTCCGCGGGCAGCCTGCTGGCGATGTCGAGGAAGACCCCGCCGTGCGGCGATCCCCTCCCCGCCTTGACCTCGGAGTTGATCGCGCGCGCCACCTCGTCGCGCGGCAGCAGGTCCGGGGTGCGCCGGTTCTTCTCCTGGTCGGTGTACCAGCGGTCGGCTTCTTCCTCGCTGTCCGCGTACTGCCCCTTGAAGACGTCTGGGACGTACTCGAACATGAACCGCTTGTCCTCGGTGTTCTTGAGGACACCTCCGTCACCGCGGACGCCTTCGGTGACGAGGATGCCCTTCACACTCGGCGGCCAGACCATGCCCGTCGGGTGGAACTGGACGAACTCCATGTTGATGAGCGTCGCCCCGGCCCGCAGCGCCAGCGCGTGCCCGTCACCGGTGTACTCCCACGAGTTCGAGGTGACCTTGAACGACTTCCCGATGCCGCCGGTGGCCAGCACCACCGCCGGCGTCTCGAACAGGATGAACCGCCCGCTCTCGCGCCAGTACCCGAAGGCGCCCGAGATCCGGCCGTCGTCGGTCAGCAGCTCGGTGATCGTGCATTCGGCGAAAACCTTGATCCTCGCCTCGTAATCGCCGGTCTCCTTGAAGTCCTCTTGCTGCAGCGAAACGATCTTCTGCTGCATCGTGCGGATCAGCTCGAGTCCGGTCCGGTCCCCGACGTGCGCCAGCCGCGGGTACGTGTGCCCGCCGAAGTTGCGCTGGCTGATCCGGCCGTCGGCGGTGCGGTCGAACAGCGCGCCGTAGGTCTCCAGTTCCCAGACCCGGTCCGGCGCCTCCCTGGCGTGGAGTTCGGCCATCCGCCAGTTGTTGAGGAACTTCCCGCCGCGCATGGTGTCGCGGAAGTGCACCTGCCAGTTGTCGTTCGAGTTCGCGTTGCCCATCGACGCCGCGCAGCCGCCTTCGGCCATCACCGTGTGCGCCTTGCCGAACAGCGATTTGCACACCACCGCGACGCTGAAGCCGCGTTCACGGGCTTCGATGACCGCGCGGAGACCGGCACCGCCGGCACCGATCACCACCACGTCATAGTTGAGCCGTTCGACCTCGGTCATAGAAAGAGCCACCTCAAAGCTTGTCGCCGGGGACGGGAGATTCCCGCGCCGCTAGTTGATGAACCGCAGATCCGAAATCGCGCCGCTGGCCACGAGCATCACGTAGAGGTCGGTCAGCACGAGCGTGCCGAGCGTCGTCCACGCCAGCGCCATGTGGCGGGTGTTGAGCTTCGTGATCTGGGTCCAGATCCAGTAGCGGACCGGATGTTTCGAGAAGTGCTTGAGCCTGCCGCCGGTCACGTGCCGGCACGAGTGGCACGACAACGTGTACGCCCACAACAGGACCACGTTGCCGAGCAGCACGATGTTGCCGAGCCCGAAACCGAACCCGCCGTCGATGCCGTGGAACGCGGTGATCGCGTCGTAGGTGTTGATCAGCGAGACGACCACGGCCACGTAGAAGAAGTAGCGGTGGACGTTCTGGATGATCAGCGGCAGCCGGGTCTCCCCGGTGTACTTCGCGTGCGGTTCGGCGACCGCGCACGCGGGCGGCGAGAACCAGACGGCCCGGTAGTAGGCCTTGCGGTAGTAGTAGCAGGTCAGCCGGAAGCCCAGCAGGAACGGCAGCACGAGGAAGCCAAGCGGGATGAAGCCCGGCAGTTCACCGAACCAGGCCCCGAAATGCCGGGAGCCTTCGACGCAGGATTCCGAGACGCAGGGCGAGTAGAACGGCGTCAGGTAGTGGTACTCGGGCACCCAATACGCGGTGCGCACGAAGGCCCTGATCGTCGCGTAGACGATGAAGGTGGAGAGGCCGAGGACGGTCAGCA
The DNA here is from genome assembly GCF_042647925.1 of Amycolatopsis speibonae. Lineage (NCBI taxonomy): Bacteria > Bacillati > Actinomycetota > Actinomycetes > Pseudonocardiales > Pseudonocardiaceae > Amycolatopsis > Amycolatopsis speibonae. Next base: position 29,759 of record NZ_JBHRWK010000096.1, on the reverse strand, counting down.
GCGGGGAGAGCCACCACCGGTCGGTGCGCAGCGTTCGTTCGGCGATCCGGGCCCGCGTCGGTGCGTGGACCCCCGTACCCCGTCCGGCCTTTTTGCCGGCGGGGGCGCTCACCGCTGGTCGCGCTTGTAGCCGCCGACGCCCTCGTCATCGGCGCCGTGCCACAGCGCCGGGTCGTAAGGCGTGTCGGGTACAGGGACACGTTCGGCGGCTTTCGCCTGCGCCGGGACGGCGTGCGGGGTCGTGTCGAGGTCGGTCGCGTCGATGTCGAGACGCTCCACGTCGTTCGCCAGGCGCTTCACCGCCGAGGCGTCGCCGTATCGGGACCGCAGCGCGCCGACGCACTGCCTCAACTGACCGATGGCTCGCCGAAGCTCGGCGATCTCTGTGGTGGACATCGGTACCTCCCGATGGTCGGTTCGGTTGGCCGCTTGAGCCTTCGAAGGCAAGCGATTCCTCGCCGTCTCGACTCTGCCGCGCGTTGTGCAATGTGACAAGTAGCACAGTAGAACCCAGTGGCGTGACGGAGGTCACGCGAGTCGATCTTCTGTATCGATTTTGATCCGGGCTTTCCCCTGGGTTACTGTGGCCACTGTCACGACCCAGCGACGTCAGCGTTGCCGTCCCGCGGACCACCACGACCAGTGATCCGGAGCCGGACAATGAGCACCGCCCCGAACATCCACCCCATCATCGCCGAAGTCACCGAGCGCGTCGCCGCCCGCAGTGCCGGCACCCGCGCCGCGTACCTCGAGCGCGTCGCCGCCTCCCACGAGGAAGGGCCGATGCGGCGCGGCCTCGACTGCAGCAACCTCGCCCACGGCTTCGCCGCCATGGAAGGTGTCGACAAAGCGGCACTGCGCGCCGTGCGGGCGCCGGGCGTCGCGATCGTCTCGTCCTACAACGACATGCTTTCGGCGCACCAGCCGATGCAGGAGTACCCCGCGATGCTGAAGGGGTCGGTCCGCCAGGCGGGCGGCGTGGCCCAGTTCGCCGGCGGTGTACCCGCGATGTGCGACGGCGTCACGCAGGGCCGCCCGGGGATGGAGCTGTCGCTGTTCAGCCGCGAGGTGATCGCGATGTCGACCGCGATCGCGCTCTCGCACGACATGTTCGACGCGGCGCTGCTGCTCGGCGTCTGCGACAAGATCGTGCCCGGCCTGCTGATCGGGGCGCTGTCGTTCGGGCACCTCCCGGCGATCCTGGTGCCCGCCGGGCCGATGAACTCGGGCCTGCCGAACAAGGAGAAGGCGCGCGTGCGCCAGCTCTACGCCGAGGGCAAGGCGACCCGCGAAGACCTGCTGGACGCCGAAGCGGCTTCGTACCACTCGGCGGGGACGTGCACCTTCTACGGCACGGCCAACTCGAACCAGATGGTCGTCGAGGTGATGGGCCTGCACCTGCCGGGCGCCAGCTTCGTGCAGCCGAACTCGCCGCTGCGGCGCGTGCTCACCGAGGAGGCCGGACGCCGCGTCGTGAAGCTCTCGCGCGGCGAGGAGTACACCCCGGTCTCGCGGGTGATCGACGAGAAGGCCGTCGTCAACGGCGTCATCGCGCTGCTCGCCACCGGTGGCTCGACCAACCACACGATGCACCTCGTCGCGATCGCCGCGGCCGCAGGCCTCCAGCTGACCTGGGACGACTTCTCGGATCTGTCGTCGGTGATCCCGCTGCTGGCCCGGGTGTACCCGAACGGCAGCGCGGACATCAACCACTTCCACGCCGCCGGGGGCATCCAGTTCCTGGTCGGCACGCTGCTCGACGCGGGCCTGCTGCACGAGGACGTCCAGACCGTCGCCGGACCGGGACTGCACCGCTACCGGCAGGAGCCGATCCTCTCCGAGGGCGAACTGGTCTGGCGGGACGTCCCGACGCACAGCCTCGACGAGGACGTCCTCCGCCCGGCATGGCGTCCCTTCGCGGCCGACGGCGGGCTGCGGATGGTCGCGGGCAACCTCGGCCGCGCGGTGATCAAGGTGTCGGCGGTGGCCCCGGAACACCGGATCGTCCAGGCCCCGGCGCGGGTGTTCACCGACCAGAAGTCCTTCAAGGACGCTTTCGAGGCCGGCGAGCTGGACCGCGACGTCGTCGTGGTCATCCGGCAGCAGGGCCCGCAGGCCAACGGGATGCCGGAACTGCACGGGCTCACCCCGGCGCTGGGGGTGCTGATGGACCGCGGGCACCAGGTGGCGTTGCTCACCGACGGCCGGATGTCCGGCGCGTCCGGCAAGATCCCGGCGGCGATCCAGGTGACCCCGGAAGCCGCTGTGGGCGGCCCGATCGCGCGGATCGCCGACGGCGACGTCGTCCGTCTCGACGCCAAGGCCGGGACCCTCGACGTCTTCGTGGGTGACGAAGAACTCGCCCGCCGTGAACTGGTGGACTCCCCTCCTTCGGAGGCATCCTGGACCGGTACCGGCCGGGAGCTGTTCGCGGCGCTGCGCCGCGCGGTCGGCCCCGCCGATCAGGGCGCGAGCGTGTTCGGACCGCTCACCCCGGAACATTTCGGCGCTCCGGCGCACACGTTGACCCCTGTGGAGGTAACCCAGTGACCACCGGCGCGGACCTGCTCGGCCTGTCCCCCGTGATGCCCGTCGTCGTGCTCGACGACGCCGCCGACGCGGTGCCCACCGCGCGGGCCCTGCTCGCGGGCGGGATCGGCGTGATCGAGCTGACCCTGCGCACCCCGGCGGCACTCGCCTCCATCGAGCGGATCGCGGCGGAGGTCCCGGAGATCGTGATCGGCGCCGGGACCGTCACCGCGCCCGAGCACGCCAAGCAGGCCGCCGACGCCGGCGCGAAGTTCCTCGTCACGCCGGGCTGCACGGACTCGGTGCTGGACGCCGCTTTCGACACCGGCCTGCCGTTCCTGCCGGGTGCGAGCACGGTGTCCGAGGCGATGCGGCTGGCCGAACGCGGGCTGACGGCCCTGAAGTTCTTCCCCGCCGAGGCCAGCGGCGGTGTGGCGTACCTGAAGTCGATCGGCGGGCCGCTGCCCGGGCTGCGGTTCTGCCCGACCGGCGGGATCACCGTGAAGACCGCGCCGGACTACCTCGCACTGTCCACTGTGGGCTGCATCGGTGGTTCGTGGCTGACGCCGAAGGACGCTTTGGCGGCCAAGGACTTCGGGAAGATCGAAGCCTTCGCGGCGGAGGCTTCGAAGCTCTGACCCGTTTCGTGAAGGCCACCTTCGTGGAGGTGGCCTTCACGGCTTTCAGAGCGGGAGCTGGTACTGGATGAAACCCCGGTTGATCGCGACCCGGTCGTACAGACGGCGCGCGGTGACGTTGGATTCCTTGGTGTGCCAGTAAACGCGGTCGCACTCGCGGTCACGTGCCCAGTCGGCGACAGCCTCGATCAAGGCCCGCGCGACGCCTTTGCCCCGGGCTTCCGGTGCGGTGAACAGGTCCTGCAGGTAACAGACGTCGGTGAGCGCGGAAGTGCTGGGATGCACCAGGAAGTGCACGATCCCGACGAGCTCGCCGTCCAGCTGGGCACCGAGCGCGTGCAGCCGCTCCCCTGTCGAGAATTCGCGCCAGGCACGGTCGTAGACCTCTTGGGGCGCAACACGTTCGTAGAAAGCGATGTACGCGCGGAACAGGCTTTCCCAGGCTTCGCGGTCTTCGGGCTTCAGCGGCTCGATGGTGATCATGCGACCCGAGCCTAGGGTTCTTTCACTGGGGCGGGAGTGGCCAATCACGCGGTAAAGCGCATTGCCACTCTCAGCTGACGGCCTGCTTCACCAGAGCGGCGACGCGCTTCTTCACCGCGGGGGTGGCCGCGGTCAGCGCGAAAGCTGTCGCCCACATCTCGCCGTCGTCCAGCTGGGCCTCTTCGTTGAAGCCGAGCGTCGCGTACCGCGTCTTGAATTTGGCGGCGGCCTGGAAGAAGCAGACAAGCTTTCCGTCCAGCGCATATGCGGGCTGGCCGTACCAGAGCTTCGGCGCGAGCATCGGGGCGGTCGTCTTCACGACGGCGTGGACCATCTCGGCCAGGATCCGGTCCCCTTCGGACATCTCGGCGATCTTCGCGACCACGTCCTGCTCCGCCGCCGCTGCTTTGTCGGCAGCCGAGCTTCGTCGCGCGGCCTTCTTCATGTCCTGGGCGTGTTCCTTCATCGCGGCCTTCTCTTCGGCCGAGAATCCTTCGTACGTGGTGCTCATGGTGTTTTCTCCTTGGTAAGCGGCGAGCGGGGGCATCCGGTAGTGGCACATCAGGACTGGGCGGCGAGGGTGGAGTTCTCCCAGGCGAACCCGTCCGGGTCGGTGAACGGGGCGGTGCCGCAGATCGCGATGCGGTGCGAGCCCGTGCCCTCCGGGGCCACACCGGCGTCCTTGGCCAGCGCCTTGCGCCGGTACAGCGCCAGCTTGACCGGGTCCGAACCGGACTCGAACTCGACGTACATGCGGCCGAAGCTCTTCCCGACGGTGAGGCCGTGCTCGGTGTAGAACTTCTTGCTCGCGGCCACGTCGGCGACACCCAGCAGCAGGACGATGTCGTCGATCTCGCGGGTGGCCGGGCCGGTGTTCTTCTTCGCCGAGGTGGCGATCTTCCAGATCGCGCCGTCCGGGGCCTGGACGGTGCCGCCGTAACCCCACATCGACTTCGCGGCGGGCTTGATCACGGTCGCGCCGGCGGCGAGGGCGGCGTCGACGAGCGCGTCGACGTTGGCGGGCTGGGAAACCGTGAGGGAGAGGGTGTAGCCGCGGAAGCCGGTGGAGGGCTCCTGCGAGGCCCGCAGCCGCAGCTCGGGGCCGAGCCCGAAGGCGGTGGTGTAGAAGCGTTCGGCGGCCTCGGTGTCGGTGGCTTCGAGGGTGATGGCGTCGATGAAGTTCATGCCGGTAACGCTATTTCTCAGCGGGTGCCTGGTGCTTCTTGATTCCTGATCGGTCTCGTCGGTGCTGGTCAGAGCCTCGCCGGGAGGCTCCTTGCCTACCCCGAAGGCTGTGAAGGAGGCCTTTACGGCCTTCGTGATCGACGCTTTCGCCCCGGACACGCCGGCGTCACTTCGGCATGGCGTGAAGGCCCCCTTGGCACCATGCCGAAGTACGTGAAGGCCCCCTTCATTGCGCTAGGCGCAATGAAGGGGGCCTTCACGTACTTCGGCAGGCATACCGCGCGCCAGGACCGACTGGGTCGCCCTCGTGAGTGGCAAGTGCCGTTAGAGCGGCACTTACCACTCACGACCACAGGGCGAGGCGCCGTCAGGAGGCAGCACGTCCGTGAAGGCCTCCTTTCCTACTGTCAGGGTAGGGAAGGAGGCCTTCACGGCATCCGGTATCGCCACTTCCGCCCGCTGGTCGCGGTGGAGGTGTGTGCGGGTGACCTTCCCTGCGTCTGGCGTGAGGAAGGGACCTTCAGGCACAGCGAGCAGGCCTTGGGCGAGTTGGTCGTGAGTGGTAAGTGTCGCTCGTGCGGTCCCTCCACCCAGCACGAAGACACCGAGGCAAGACCAGATCCCAGCGAGTAGGCACATACGAGTCCACCAGAACGCGGCTTACCACTCACGAGGCCCAAGCCCATGAACGCAGAACACCGGCCGGCGGGCAAGTGGGCCCGCGCGGCCGGTGGACAGGTCACGTGAAGGGAAGCTCAGTCGAGGGCGGGGTCGTCCAGGAGAGCCGCTTCGGCGCCGAACTCGCGGAGTTCGTCGCGGATCACGGTGTAGGCCAGCCCTTGGGGATAGCCCTTGCGGGCGAGGAAGCCCAGCAGGCGGCGGATCGCCGTCTGCTCGTCGACGTTGCCCAAGGAGCGCATGCGCTTCCGTACCAGCTCTCGGGCGCGCTGCTCCTCTGCCTCTCGGTCCACCTCGTCGGCGGCCTGGACGGCGATATCCCCATCGATTCCTTTGCGTTTGAGTTCCGTCACGAGGGCGTTCCGCGACAAGCCCATGTTGGCATGCCGGGAACGAACCCACATTTCGGCGAACTCGGCGTCGTTGATGAGCCCTGCCTGGTCCAGCTTACCGAGCAGGGTCTCCGTCGTCTCCTCGTCGAAGCCCTTGTGCTTCAGCGCCTGACGAAGTTCGTCCGTGGAACGCGGGCGCGCGGCCAGGAGATCGAAGCAGATCTCCTTGGCCTTCTTCCTCCGCTCGTCCGGCGGCAGCTCCGCCGGATCCACCTTGGGCGCACGCATTCAGCTCTCACTCCAGTCGAAAGTCATCCACCCGGCCCGCGACGACGGCCGGGGTCCTGGGGCTCTTAGAAGTCGACCGGCGCGGGGGCGGCTTCGGCGTCGACGACGGCGCCGATGCCGAGCTTCTCCTTGATGCGCTTCTCGACCTCGTTGGCGATGTCCGGGTTCTCGAGCAGGAACTTGCGCGCGTTCTCCTTGCCCTGGCCCAGCTGGTCGCCCTCGTAGGTGTACCAGGCGCCGGACTTGCGCAGGATGCCCTGGTCGACACCCATGTCGATCAGCGAGCCCTCGCGCGAGATGCCCTTGCCGTACAGGATGTCGAACTCGGCCTGCTTGAAGGGCGGCGCGACCTTGTTCTTCACGACCTTGACGCGGGTGCGGTTACCGACGGGCTCGCCGCCGTCCTTCAGCGTCTCGATGCGGCGGACGTCCAGGCGGACCGACGCGTAGAACTTCAGCGCCTTACCACCGGTGGTGGTCTCCGGGGAGCCGAACATGACGCCGATCTTCTCGCGCAGCTGGTTGATGAAGATCGCGGTGGTGCCGGAGTTGCTCATCGCACCGGTCATCTTCCGCAGCGCCTGGCTCATCAGCCGGGCCTGGAGACCGACGTGGCTGTCACCCATCTCGCCCTCGATCTCGGCGCGCGGCACGAGCGCGGCGACCGAGTCGATGACCAGGATGTCGAGCGCGCCGGAGCGGATCAGCATGTCCGCGATCTCGAGCGCCTGCTCACCGGTGTCCGGCTGGGAGACCAGCAGCGCGTCGGTGTCGACGCCGAGCTTCTTGGCGTAATCCGGGTCCAGCGCGTGCTCCGCGTCGATGAACGCGGCGATGCCGCCGTTCCGCTGCGCGTTGGCGACCGCGTGCAGCGCCACGGTGGTCTTACCGGAGGACTCCGGACCGTAGACCTCGATGACCCGGCCGCGGGGCAGGCCGCCGATCCCGAGCGCGACGTCGAGGGCGATGGCACCGGTCTGGATGACCTCGATCGGCACCCGGCCTTCTTCGCCGAGGCGCATGACCGAGCCCTTGCCGTACTGCTTGTCGATCTGGGCGAGGGCCAGTTCGAGCGCCTTGTCCTTGTCGGGTGCTGCTGGTGCCATGGAGTCCACCTCGTTGGTTGAGCCGGTAGGGCTTGATTCAGTTCTGAGCTGTCGGGTCCGACGCTACGGGCGACCACCGACAATTCCAGGCCTCGCGCCCAAGCTGTGGATCGCTGACCCCGTTGTGGACAACACCCTAGACGAACGTGTGTTCGAGCCTGTGGCCGACACGCCGTTGCGCTAGGGTTCTTGCCCTTGTCCCGAGGTCAGCGCCGCTCCGGCGGGACTTCGAAGGCGTCGCAGACCGCCCGCCAGACGTCCTTGGCCGAGGTTCCCGAGTCGAGGGCCTGTTCGACGGTCCGGCCCCCGAGTTCGCCGAAGACGTGATCCCTGGAGAGGGTTTCCGCACGTCCGGGACCGAATTCGTCGGCCATCAGCCGCCGGAAGACCGTGATACGCATCGGGCGAAGTCTAGCCCGGCACCTGCCGGGAAACGCGTGAAGGCCCCCTTCCCTCGGCTCAGCCGAGGGAAGGGGGCCTTCACGCGCGAATAGAGGCTTACTCGCCTGGCTGGACGCTCTTTTCGAAGTAATCCGCCAGCTCGCCCGGCGTCGGGGTCTGTCCTTCGGCCGGGACCTGGTAGATGAAGCCGACCAGCGGCCGGTCGGTCACGGTGAACACCAGGACGGCGGCGTTCCGCCCGGCGGCCGAGGAGTACTGGCCTTCCAGGCCGTTGCCCACCCACTTGGCTTCGGTGCGGTCCCCGCCCGCCGACTTGAGCAGTCCGTCGGTGTAGGCCTTGAGCTTGTCCGCCGCGCCGCTCTGAAGATAGGTCACCTGGGTGCCGGCGCGGCCCGGCGCGGAGCAGGTCGACGTCACGCCGAGGTCTTCCGCCGGTTTCGCCGGCCCGTTGCCCATCCCCGGCTTGCAGTCGCCGGTGTCGGCGAGCTTCCCGGCGAGCTGGCGCAAGCAGCCGGTGAGCCCCTTGTCGTCGGCCGCGCTGGGCGTCTTGCATTCGTCGGCCGTGTAGGTCGTCACCGACGAGGACGTCAGGAAGTACGTGAGCCCGGCGGCGATCAGCACGACGACGGCCACGATGGCGCCGATGACGAGCGGCTTCTTCTTGCTCGCGGGCGCCTTCTCGGCGGTGGTCTGCCCGGCGAGGGAGTACGTCGGGAAGTTCGTCGGCGCGGGCTGCTGCACCTGCTGCGGGCCGCTGTTCGGGTAGCCCGACTGCGGGAAGCCACCGGACTGCCCGGGCCCTCCCTGATAGCCGGGGATCGACGCGACCTGCTGCGGCGGCGGCGCGTACGGACCCGAAACGCCGGGGTGCGCGCCGGTTCCCGCCGCGACCTGCCCTTCAACGCCCTGCGTCCGCGCGCTGATGCCGTCGGAGGCGACGTGCTGGGCGCCGAGGGCGACCGCGGTCTCGGGCTGGTCGAGACTGCCGGGGACGACGCCGAGCTTCTCCGCGATCAGGCTGCCGACCAGCGGAAGCCTGCTCGAACCGCCGACGAGGTAGATCCCGGCGAGCCGGTCCGGGGTCATCCCGGCGGAGCGGACCACGCGCGCCATCAGCTCGACACTGCGCAGCATCGACGGCCGCACGAGCGCTTCGAGTTCGCCTCGCGTGACGAGCACGTCTTCGAACGGCTCCGGCATCGGGACCTCGGTCTGCGGGTGCCGTGACAGGGCCTCCTTCGCCGCCTTCACGTCCTCCTGCAGCGCGCGTCGCGTACGACGGTCCGGAGTGGACTCGGGCCGCAGGACCCGCTGCCAGCGCTGGGGATCCTTGTGCGACACCTCGCGACCGACGTGCACCAGAAGCGCCTGGTCGACGTCGAGGCCACCGAGGTCGGGAAGGCCGTCTTCGGCGACGACGGTGAAGCCGCCGTTCGGGGTCGCGCCGACGATCGCGACGTCGAAGGTGCCGGCGCCGAGGTCGTAGACGGCGAGCGCCTGTCCCGGCGCGAGTGTCTTTCCGGGGAACGACGCGAAGTGCGCCGCCGCCGCGACCGGCTCGGGGACGAGCACCAGGTTGCCGCCCATCCCGGCGAGCCGGGCGGCGGACAGCAGCACGTTGCGGCGGGTCGGGCCCCACTGCGCGGGGTGGGTGAGCCGGACCTCGTCGGGCAGTTCGCCGCCGAGCTGGCGGGTGGTCTCGTCGAGGACGCGGCGCAGGATCGCGGCCAGCACCTCGCTGACCGGGATGACGTCCGTGCCCAGCAGGAGCGTCTGCTCGTCGATACGGCGCTTGGGGTTGGGCTCGAAGCGGGTCGGGTCGAGGCGGGCGCGGCGCTCGGCGTCCCGGCCGACCATGATCGTGCCTTCCTCGGTGGCGAACACCGCGGACGGCATGTTGGCCGAACCGTCGACCTCGACCACCCGCGGCGGCCTCCCGTGCGCCGAAAGGACGGCCACGGTGTTGGACGTCCCGAGGTCCACCGACAGGATCCGCACAGCTCTTACCCCTTCACAGACGAACGGCGGCCGCCCCAGTACCGATCCGGCCGCGCTGGCCGTGATGCTCCCATGAGCGACGTCACCGCACGTGCGGAACCCGCCGAACTCGTCCCGTGTCACAGGCCCGGAGCGAAACTGTCGGTGGTCCGGCGCACTATGGGGAGCGTGGCAGACGTACTCGACCTCTTCTCCCCCGCGACCAGGGACTGGTTCACCGGGGCCTTCGCCGCGCCCACCCGCGCTCAGGAGGGGGCGTGGCGTGCCGCGCACGCGAAGGAACACGCGCTGGTCGTGGCCCCGACGGGGTCGGGCAAGACACTCTCGGCCTTCCTCTGGGCGCTGGACAGGCTGTCGGTCGAGCCGCCCCCTGCCGAGCCGCGGAAACGCTGCCGCGTCCTCTACGTATCGCCGCTGAAGGCGCTGGCTGTCGACGTGCAGCGCAACCTGCGGGCGCCGCTGGCGGGCATCTCACAGGCGTCGCGGCGGCTGGGGCTGCCGGTGCCGGACATCGGCGTCGGCATGCGCACCGGCGACACCACCGCCGCCGAGCGGCGCTCGTTCGGCAAAACGCCGCCGGACGTGCTGGTCACCACGCCGGAGTCGCTGTTCCTCATCCTCACCTCGTCCGCGCGGGATTCCCTGCGCGGCGTGGAGACGGTGATCATCGACGAGGTGCACGCGGTCGCGGGCGGCAAACGCGGCGCGCATCTGGCCTTGTCCCTGGAGCGGCTCGACGCCCTTCTGGAGAAGCCCGCCCAGCGGATCGGGCTGTCCGCGACGGTCCGGCCGATCGACGAGGTCGCCTCGTTCCTGGCCGGTGGCAGGCCGGTCACCATCGTCCAGCCGAAGCTCGCGAAGACGATCGAGGTCCGCGTCGAGGTCCCGGTCGAGGACATGTCCAATCTCGACGGTCCTCAGGGGCCGAAGCAGAACGAAGACCTCGACGCGGGCCTCGCGCGGCTGCCCGGCTCGCTGGAGGAGGTCGACGGCGCACCGCGGCGGCCGTCGATCTGGCCCGCGGTGGAGGAGCGGGTCCTCGAACTGATCCAGGCGCATCGGTCGACGATCGTGTTCGCCAACTCGCGGCGGCTCACCGAGCGGATGACGGCCCGGCTCAACGAACTCGTCGCGGAACAGAGCGAGCTGGAGCCCGACCAGCGGTATCCGGCCGAGGCGATCGGCCAGTCCGGGCTCGCCGCGGGTGCGGCGCCGGTGATCGCGCGGGCGCACCACGGGTCGATGTCGCGGGAGCAGCGCACTCACGTCGAAGAGGAGCTCAAGACGGGACGCCTCGCGTGCGTCGTGGCGACGTCCTCCTTGGAACTGGGCATCGACATGGGCGCCGTCGATCTCGTCGTGCAGATCGAGGCGCCGCCGACGGTCGCTTCGGGACTGCAGCGGGTCGGCCGGGCCGGGCACCAGGTCGGCGCGGTGTCGAGCGGGGTGATGTTCCCGAAGTTCCGGGGCGACCTCGTCTCCTGCGCGGTGGTCGCGGAACGGATGGCCTCCGGCGCGATCGAGGCCGTGCGGTACCCGAGGAACCCGCTGGACGTGCTCGCCCAGCAGATCGTGGCGATGGTGGCGCTCGAATCGTGGACGGTCGACGAACTGGCCGCCCTCGCCCGCCGTGCGGCACCGTTCGCGTCCCTGCCGGACGACGCGCTGCTGGCCGTGCTCGACATGCTCGCCGGCCGGTACCCCAGCGAGGAATTCGGTGAGCTGCGCGCGCGGATCACCTGGGACAGGGTCAGCGGCGAACTGCACGGCCGTCCGGGTTCGCAACGGCTGGCGGTGACCTCCGGCGGCACGATCCCCGACCGCGGCCTGTTCACCGTGATGACGCCGGGCGCCGACGGCAAACCCGGGTCGAGGGTGGGTGAGCTCGACGAAGAGATGGTCTACGAGTCCCGCGTCGGGGACACGATCCTGCTCGGCACCTCCTCCTGGCGGGTCACCGACATCACCCACGACCGCGTGATCGTGGTGCCCGCGCCGGGTGAGCCCGCCCGGATGCCGTTCTGGAAGGGCGACGCCCCCGGCCGCCCGCTGGAACTGGGGCGGGCGCTGGGCGCGTTCGTCCGTGAACTGTCCACTTCGGAGCCGTCGGCGGCCAGGGAACGCGCCGCCGTCGCCGGGCTGGACGAGTACGCGTGCGACAACCTGCTGGGTTACCTGGAAGAGCAGAAGGCCGCCACGCGGCATGTGCCGAACGACAAGACCGTGCTGCTGGAACGCTTCCGCGACGAACTGGGCGACTGGCGGATCATCCTGCACTCGCCGTTCGGGGCGCAGGTCAACGCGCCGTGGGCGCTCGCGATCGCGGCCCGACTGCGGGAGAACCGCGGGGTCGACGCGCAGGTGGCGCATTCCGACGACGGCATCGTGCTGCGGCTGCCGGAGGCTTTGGACGCCGAAGGCTCGGAGGTCACCATCGGCGTCGACGACGTGCTGCTCGATCCGGAAGAGGTCGAGCAGTTGATCGTCGCCGAGGTCGGCGGCTCGGCGGTGTTCGCCGCGCGGTTCCGGGAATGCGCGGCGCGGGCGCTGCTGCTCCCCCGCCGGGATCCGCGCCGCCGCACACCGCTGTGGCAGCAACGCCAGCGCGCGTCGCAACTGCTTTCGGTCGCGGCCAAGTACGAGCGCTTCCCCGTGGTGCTGGAAGCGATGCGGGAAGTCCTGCAGGACGTGTACGACGTCGGCGGGCTGCGCGAACTGATGGCCGACGTGCGGTCGCGGAAGGTCAAGCTGGTCGAGGTCGAGACACCGTCGGCGTCCCCGTTCGCGCGCAGTCTGCTGTTCGGTTACGTCGGGATGTTCCTGTACGAGACCGACGCACCGCTCGCGGAACGGCGCGCGGCGGCGCTGGCACTGGATTCGACGCTGTTGGCCGAACTGCTCGGCACCGAAGCGATCCGGGAACTGCTGGACGCCGAGGTCGTCGGCGAGGTCGAGCGCTCGTTGCAGCGCCTCGAACCCGACAGGCACGCCCGCAACGCCGAGGAGGCCGCGGATCTGTTGCGGTTCCTCGGAGATCTCTCGATCGAGGAGGCAGCCGCGCGGGGAATCCAACGGGAATGGCTGGAGGAACTGGAAGCCGCACGCCGGGTGATCCGGGTCCGCATCGGCGGCGGTGAACGCTTCATCGCCATCGAGGACGCGGGCCGGGTGCGGGACGCGCTGGGTACCGCGCTGCCGGTCGGCGTACCGGAGGCGTTCACCGAGCCGGTCGAGGATCCAGTGGGAGACCTGCTTTCCCGCTATTCGCGCAGCCGCGGCCCGTTCAGCGCCCGCCAGGCCGCCGAGCGGTTCGGCCTCGGGACGGCCGTGGTCACCGGCGTGCTGGACAGGCTGACCGCGCAGGGCAGGCTGGTCCGGGGCGAGCTGAGCCCGGTCGGGCATCCGGAGACCCACGGCGTCGGGATGGAGTTCTGCGACGCGTCGGTGCTGCGCAGGCTCCGGCGGGCGTCGCTGGCCCGGCTGCGGGCCGAGGTCGAGCCGGTCGAACCTGCCGCGCTGGGCCGGTTCCTGCCGTCGTGGCACGGCATCGGCGCGCGGGTACGGTCGGCACCGACGGCGGACGACGTGCTGTCCGTGGTCGAGCAACTGGCCGGGGCGCCGCTGCCGGCGAGCGCGGTCGAGTCGCTGATCCTGCCGAGCAGGCTTCCCGGCTACACGCCGTCGCTGCTGGACGAACTCACCACGGCGGGCGAGGTGACGTGGTGCGGCTGCGGTTCCCTGTCCGGCGGGGACGGCTGGCTGGCGCTCGCGCCCACGGACGTCGCCGATCTGCTGCTGCCCGACCTCGACGACGACCTGCCCTCAAGCCCGCTTCACGAGGCCATCCTGTCCACTTTGGAGGGTGGCGCACAGTTCTTCCGCCAGCTCGTGGAGCGCGCGTCCCCTTTGGTCGAAACCCCGCCCAACGACGGCGAAGTCGTTGCCGCGCTATGGGATCTCGTATGGGCAGGCCTGGTCACCGGGGACACATTGGGCCCGCTGCGGGCGCAGGTCTCCGGTTCCGGCGCGGCGCACAAGCCCCGCCGGCAAGCTCCTCGCGGCCGGTACGCGCGGCTTCGGGCCGGGCGTCCCGCGATGCCGTCGCGCACCGGGCCGCCGACGGTGGCGGGGCGCTGGGCGCTGACCCCCGATCGCGAACCGGATCCGACCAGGCGCGCGCACGCGCGGACCGAGGCGTTCCTGGAGCGGCACGGCGTTCTCACCAGAGGAGCACTCGACACCGAGCGGGTGACGGGCGGTTTTTCCGGGATCTACAAGGTTTTGCGCGGGATGGAGGATTCGGGCCAGGTCGTCCGGGGTTACGTGGTGGAAGGGCTCGGCGCCGCGCAGTTCGCGGCGAAGGGCGCCGTCGACAGGCTGCGCGCGCAGTCCGGGAACCAGCGCACCACCACCGAAGGCGCGGTCGTGCTCGCCGCCGCCGACCCGGCCCAGCCCTACGGTGCCGCGTTGCCGTGGCCCGCCGCGACGGGTGACACGAAGCACCGTCCGGCGAGGAAAGCGGGCGCGCTGGCGGTACTCGTGGACGGTGTCCCGGCGATGTACGTCGAACGCGGCGGCCGGTCGCTGCTGAGTTTCACCGAGGATCAGGAGACGTTGCGGGCGTCCGCGCGGGCGCTGTCCACGGCGGTGCGGGAAGGCTGGCTGGGTCAGCTCGCGGTGCAGAAGGCCGACGGCGAGGCGGCGCTCACCTCGGAGCTTTCGGCCGTTCTCCAGGAGGCGGGTTTCCGGGCGACCCCCAAGGGACTGCGCCTGCGGGCCTAGGCGTACTGACCTCCGTGGTCAGTACACCTAGACTCGTCGTTCAGGCCAGTGGAGAAGGACGTTCGAACATGGTGATGCGCGACCTGCGCTACTTCGGGGATCCCGTGCTCAAGACCGTATGCGACCCGGTCACGACATTCGACAAGAGGATCGAGTCGCTGGTGACCGATCTGATGGACGGGGTGCGACCGGCCGGGCGCGCGGGTCTCGCGGCGCCGCAGATCGGGGTCGGGCTGCGGGTATTCAGCTACGACGTCGACGGGCTGAGCGGGTACGTGATCAACCCGGAGATCGTCGAACTGTCCGAAGAGACGCACGAGATCAGCGAAGGCTGCCTGTCCGTGCCGGAGCTGCGGTTCCCGGTCGTCCGCGCGAAGCACGCCGTGGTGCGCGGTGTCGACCTGCGCAACGAGCCCGTCGAGGTCGAAGGCGTCGAAGTGCTCGCCCAGTGCCTGCAGCACGAGACCGATCACCTCGACGGCAAGCTGTACCTGGAGCGGCTCACCCCCGAACGCAAGAAGCGCGCGCTGGGCGAGGCCCGCGGCAAGGACTGGTTCTGGAACCGCAAGTAGTCCGCTGGATGCGGTCGTTGCCCGCGCAAGTACCGCATTCAGAGGGCTAAACGCGGGGGTCGGGGAGCCGGAAACGCAGGGTGCCGGAGTCGCCGGGGACGCGTTCGGGGCGGAGCCCCACGCGAGAGGCGGTGCGGTAGAGCGAGTCGTCGCCGGGCAGGCAGACGGCGGCGAGCTCACGCTCCCCTTTGGCCACGGCGAGGACGGCGAGCCTGGTCAGCAAAGCACTGCCGATGCCTTGGCGCTGCCAGGAATCCTCGACCAGGAGCGAGACTTCGGCCGCGTCGCCCTCCGCCGACGGGATCAGCTGACCGAGGCCGATCACCTCGCGGCCGCAGACCGCGAGCAGGCTGATCCCGCGCGGCGGCATCAGGAGCCGGTGCAGCCAGCGACGCGGCACGGTGCGCATCCCGGTGTGGTAGCGGTGGAAAAGCGTGGTCATCGAACATCTCTGGTGCAGCGCGGACACCGCTTCCGCGTCGCCGGGGATCCCCTTGCGCAGGACGATCGCGGCGCCGTCGGGACGGTCGAGCACGATCGGCCCGGTCACGTTGTCGCGGACGGCGGTCATCAGGCCGGTCAGCGCGACGGCCCGGCTCAGTTCCAGTTCGACGAACGGCGACCACCGGCGGCGGGCGACGAACGCGCTGCCGTCCCCCGCCGGGAACACCGCCCGGTGCCCGCCCTCGGTCCGGGCCGGGTTCGCCTCGATCGACGGGACCTTCGTGACGACGTCGGCCGTGAGAACGCCACGGAGCACCTCTGTGAGGCCACCAGGGTCCCCGACGGCTCTCTTGGCCGCGGTGAGCGCTGCGGTGGCCGGATCGACCAGTTCGGCCAGATCCGCGTCGACGACGGCGGAGCATTCGCATCCTTCGTCGCGGATCGCGTCGACGAGCAGCTGCCGAGGCAGGCCGGTGGCCGGCCGCAGGACGATCTCGTCGAGCACGCCGCCGGGGACCGGGAGTACCGACAGCCCGAGGATGTTGCATTCGAGGTCGGCCAGCCGGATCGCGATCCTGGCCAGGGTTCCCGGCCGGTCGTCCACGCGGATCCGGACACGCCAGGCCGAGGCGGTCGTTGTCTCTTCATCGGACTGGACCGCGGTGGGCCGGACTCGAGAGGTCTCCATGACCTCCACGGTCCCGGCCGGTTGTTGCCTGCCAACGGCGCCGGTGTTTCGCCCAGGTCAGCGATCGGCGCCGCCGCGCAACTCAGGCGAAACAACCCCAGGCGAACAACTCAGCGCGGCGAGAGCACGCTGAACTCGTTGCCCTCCGGGTCCGTCATGGTCTCGCCGCCCCGTTTCGTCGAACCCAGCCCTGTCGCGCCCAGTTCCCGCAGGCGCCGGACCGCGGCCGCCCGGCTCATGCCCCGCCGTGGCGCGATCTCGAACCGCAGCCGGTTCCTGTGCCGTTTCTCGTCCTCGGAGGCCAGGAACTCGACCCACGGGCCACGACCGCCCGGTGGCCGCAGCCCGACGATCGCCTCTTCCCGGACGCCGATCTCCCAGCCCAGCGCTGCCGACCAGAACCGCGCGAGCCGCTCCGGGTCGAGGGCGTCGGTGACGACCGACGCGATCGCACCGGTGCCCTCGTACTGCTCACGGGGCTCGAGGACACAGAATTCGTTGCCCTCGGGATCCGCGAGCACCACCCACGGCACCCGTTTCTCCTCCGGCGGGCCCTGGCCGACGTCGATGTGCCGTGCGCCGAGGGACAGCGCACGATCCACCAGCGCGGCCTGATGCTCGGGCGACCGGCTCGCCAGATCCAGATGCAGCCGGTTCTTGCCGTGTTTGGGGCCCTGCTCGGAGCGGAAGGCCGGTTCGAACGGGGCGTCCCAGCTGAACAGCCCTTCCCAGAAACCCGCCAGATCTCTGGGAAGGGCCGAGTCGAAGACCAGGTTCACCAGGCGCGCAGTCACCCCGGTGAACCTAGACGGCCCCACCGACACTTCCGTGTGCCGCCGGTGAACCCACGGCCGCTCTTCAGCTCCGCCGACTGGCGCTGACCGGTTTGGCTTCCCCACCGACCGGTCATCGAGTCGCGAGCCGCAGAAGGGCCCAGAGTTGTCCCGCCATGTCCTGGTCTCCGCTGACCGTCACCGCCGTCGGACCCGCCCGGCCCCAGAGCCAGCGGTAGATCTTGTCCGGCTGCCCGGTGATCAGATCGTCCGCGCGCTGGGCCTCCTCGGCCGAGCATCGCCAGGCGATCGTTTCCGTGGGCCCGGCTCTGGCGATCCAGGTGTGGCCCGCGGTGCGCACCCCGACCGAGCCGGTCTTGGTACCGGACAGCCCCAGCAACGGCAGCCGCTGGCCGAACCAGAGCACCAGCGCCTCGTCGATCCCGTCGAGTGCCACGTCCTCGGGGATCTCCGACACGTCTCGCCCGGCCGCGCTCTCCGCGTCGATCCGGTGGATCGTCGCCTCGTGCGCCATCCGCCGCCGCCAGAACCCGTAGCTGCGGTCCGCCGGCCACCAGGTCGGCGCCAGTTCGTCCGGATCGTGCGCGGACAGTTCGGCGACGAGTTCGTCCCGGCCCTCGCGGAAGTACTCCTCCAGGGTCTGCCGCGGTCCCGGTTTGCGCTGCCAGTGCTCGGGACGCCGTCCGTCGACGATCCAGCGGTGGGTGACCCGGTACACGCTGCCCACGTGCCTCAGGACCTCGCCGAGCGTCCAGCCGGGGCAGGTCGGGACCGGCGCGTCGGCGGACGCGGTGTGCGCCACCTGAGCGATGAGCTCGGTTTCGGCGCCGATCACCTCCAGGAACCTGCTCTGGTCGATCATGGCCTGCCCGGCCATCGGGCACCCCCTCTCCGTGCGACTTTGGAACGTGTCTCTCATCTGGATCCGGCCGGCCGGATCCAGGCACGCGCGCGCGTTCTGCCAACGGCCTCGGATTCACGGAGGCGGGCCGCCGACACCAGCCGATGCCGCGGCCCGGCTACGGAAATCCGAAAGCGCGCCGGAGAGACAGCGCGCTAAGCGACATGCGCCGAATCACCTATCGGCAGCCCATGCACCACCCGTCGCACCAGTTCCAGGAACACCGCGGCGGCCCGCGTCAGCTCGTCCGCCAGTTCGACGGTGACCTTGCCGGTGATCCCCGCCTGTGCGGCGGCGCGCGTCGCCGAGTTGGCCGCGAAGAACGCCGCCCACTCCTTCAGCTCGGGCGCGACGGAATCGAGCAGCACCCAGCCGCTCGCCGGCCGGGCCCGGCCCCGGTGCGGACGTCCGCGGGCCTCCAGGACCGCCGCCGCGCCCCGCAGCGCGGCGAGATAGGCCCCGATGAACCGCTCCGCGGGATCGCTCTCCCGCTCTGCCTCGGCGAGACCCCGCCTCGCCTGTGCGTACAAGGAGACCGCCGCGGGTGGTGCCGGCGGGCGCAACGACATCGGCAGGGCGGGCTGCGCGGTGCCCCCCGGCCTCTCGGCTTCGTCGGGGGACACGACCGAAACGGACATGACGACCCTCCTCCTGTACGTGAGCGCCGGCCGGTGCCCGGTGCCGAGGCGCTTCCCCCGCCCCCGCGCCGGGCACCTACCGGTGCGCGCTCACCGAATGTCGAACGTCTGTTCGAACAAGTTCAATGTAACCCCGAAGTGCCCCTTTCTTCAACCCCGTAGCCGAGTGATCGCCGCATATGGTGCGGGACACGGGATCGGCCACGTGATCTCATAGACTCATGAGCACCATCGACCAGTCCGGCCATCCCTCGGTGGCCAAGGTCGCGGCCGCGCTCGCCGAGGCGGGTCAGCAGGCCGCCGCGGACGGGATCCGGATCCTCCCCGCCGAAGTCCGCACGGCCGCGCAAGCCGCCGAAGCGCTCGGTGTCGAGGTCGGCGCGATCGCGAACAGCCTCGTGTTCCGCAGCAGTACCGGCGACACGGAAACGGCCCTGCTCGCCTTGACCTCGGGCGCGCACCGCGCCGACACCGATCTCCTGGCCTCGCTGACCGGCGCGGACGAGATCGGCAAGGCCGACGCCGATTTCGTCCGCGCGCACACCGGGCAGCCGATCGGCGGCGTCGCCCCGGTCGGTCACCCGAAGGCGTTGACCACCCTCGTCGACACCGCGTTGCTCGCTCACGAGGTCGTCTGGGCCGCCGCCGGGCATCCGAAGTCGGTGTACCCCACGACGTTCGCCGGGCTCGTCTCGCTGACCGGGGGCACTCCCGCGGACGTCACGGGCGACGGGCAGGATGGACGCCCGTGACCGCGATGTCCTCGGAATGCACCCGTTACGTCCAGCTGTCCGCGGACGAGTTCCGCGCCCGGCTCCCCGAGGCGCTGACCATCTACGTCAACGCCATGCGGTACCCCGAAGGCACGGCGGAACAGCGCGCGCCGATGTGGCTCACGCACGCGCTGCGCGAAGGCTGGCGCTGCATGGCCGCGCTCGACGCGGACGGCGTCCTGCTCGGGCTCGCCTACGGCTACAAGGGCCGCGGCGGCCAGTGGTGGCACGAACAGGTCCGCCACGGCCTGACCCGTCGTGAGGGCCAGGCCGCCGCCGAGCACTGGATGTCCGACTACTTCGAGCTCACCGAGATCCACGTCAGCCCCGAAAGCCAGGGGAAGCGGATCGGCGAGGACCTCCTGCGACGGCTGCTCGACGGCGTGCCCCACGCCCACGTGCTCCTTTCCACGCCGGAAGGCACCAGCCGGGCCTGGAACCTGTACCGGCGCGTCGGGTTCCTCGACGTGCTGCGGGACTACCACTTCGCCGGGGACCCGAGGGCGTTCGCGATCCTCGGCCGGACGCTGCCCCTCTAGGGCTTCGAGTACGCGACGGCGAGCGCGGCGATGAGCACCGCCGCGCCGCACCAGCCCACGGCACCGAGCCGTTCCCCGAGCACGGCCATGGACAGCAGTGCCGCGGTCAGTGGTTCGAGCAGCGCGGACAACGCCGCGAGCACGGGATGCGCGCCTTCGAGGCCGCGGAAGTACGCCGCGTACGCCAGCGCCGTCGGCACGACGCCGAAGTAGAGGACGAGCGCGAGCACGTCGGCCTGGACCGGCACGGCCATCCCGAACCACAGCGCGGCGGGAGTGAGCGCGGCGCCGCCGATCAGGCAGCCGAAAGCCGTGGTGGGCAAGGGATCCAGCCCCTCGACGCGGGTCGCGGTCACCAGGGTCAGGGCGGCGAACCCTGCCGCGGCGAGCAGGGCGAAGAGCACTCCGGCGGCGTCGACCTCTTGTCCGGGCGTCCACTGCAGCAACCCGAGCCCGATGAGGGATCCGGCCAGGGACACCGCCGTCCACGCTCCGGGCAGGCGACGGGTCCTGACGACCGTCGCGACGGTGAGCAGCACGGGGGCGCTGCCGATGGTGGTCATGGTCGCGACGCTCACGGAACTCAGCGAGACCGCGACGAAATAGCTGGTCTGGAAGAGGGCGAACAGGCCGCCGACCACCAGGAGGCGACGGCGGACCGCTGCTGTGCGGGGAAGGCCGCGGAGGCCTCCGGTGAGCCCGAGGTAGCCGATGGCGATCACGCCGCCGATGAGCAGCCGGTACGCGGCGACGCTCAGCGGATGGAGTCCCGCGCGGGAGGCGAGCAGGGATCCGGCGAGGCCGCCGGTCCCCCAGAGGACGCCGGCGAGGACGAGCGCGGCCGACGATCGGGCGCGCGTGGGTACGGCAACGGACATGGGGAAACGCTCCTGCGTCTGGTGTCGGTGTCTGAGGACGGCGACGACGCGGGGTGCTTCAGCGCATCACGGATCGGCCGGGCGGCGGGAACGCCGCGCGGCTGGAGACACCCCGCTCAGGAAGCGGGGGGTGGGGTGACGAGAAAGATCCGGTGCATGAGGGGAACGTATCAAGGCTCCGGCGGCGCGAGCACGTGAATTGCGGCACGCGGAGGGCCCCTCCGAATGCCATGAAAGGTCCTTTCCTTGCGAAATTCGCAAGGAAAGGACCTTTCATGGCACTACCGGGAGCGGATCAGCGGCTCAGTCCAGGGCAGCCAGCATCTCCCGCAGCGTGTCCAGCCCCATCCCGCCGAGCGCCAGCGCCCGCGTGTGGAACTGCTTGATGTCGAAGGCGTCACCCTGCCGGGCACGGGCTTCGTCGCACGCGGCGAGCCAGAGGCGTTCGCCGAGTTTGTACGACGGCGCCTGCCCTGGCCAGCCCAGGTAGCGGTCGATTTCGTCGTGCACGTGGGCCGGGTCGGTGACGGTCCGGGTGAGCATGAACTCCAGGCCCAGTTCGGGCGTCCACCGCTCGCCATCGTGGAAGCCGGTGCCCGCCGGGATCTCCAGCTCCAGGTGCATGCCGATGTCGACGATCACGCGCGCGGCGCGGAACAGCTGCTCGGACAGCATGCCGAGCAGTTCGCCGTCGTCGGCGAGGAACCCGAGGTCCTCCATCAGCCGCTCGGAGTACAGCGCCCAGCCCTCGGCGTGCCCGGAGGTGAACGCCAGCATCCGCTGGTACTTGTTGAGCGACCCCGACTGGTCGACCGCGGTCGCGATCTGCAGGTGGTGGCCCGGCGCGCCCTCGTGGTAGACGGTGCTGACCTCGCGCCAGGTGGTGAACTCGTCCCGGCCCTGCGGCAGCGACCACCACATGCGGCCGGGGCGCGAGAAGTCCTCGCTGGGGCCGGTGTAGTACGCGCCGACGGTGCCACCGGGCGGGGCGATCTTGCACTCCAGCTCCATCACCCGGTCGGAGATGTCGAAGTGCTTGCCGCGCAGCGACTTCAGCGCGTTGTCGGACAGGTTCTGCATCCAGGCCTGGAATTCCGCCCGGCCGCGCACGACGTACTTGGGGTCGGCGTCGAGGACGGCGGCCGCCTCGGCGAGGGTGGCACCGGGCTTGATCCGGCCGGCGACCTCGTGCATTTCCGCTTCGATGCGGGTGAATTCGGCCCAGCCCCAGGCGTAGGCCTCGTCCAGGTCGAGGGTGGCGCCGGTGAACACCCGGGACCACAGCTTGTACACCTCGGCGCCGACGGCGTCCTTGACCGGCGCCAGCGGGGCGAGTTCGGCGCGGAGGAACCCGGCGAACTCCGCGTACGCCTCCTGGGCGATGTGGGCGGCCTGGTCGAGTTCCGCGCGAAGCCGGTCGTCGACGTCCTTCGCACCTGAGATCAGCGTGCTGAAGTACCCGGTGTCCTCCTTGAGCCCCGCCCAGGTCTCCGCCTGGTCGGCGACCTTGCTGACCTGGCGCAACGCGGAGACGTGGCCCGCGTCCGCGCCGGCGAGCAGCGACGCCCGCAGCTGGCCGAGCGCCTCGGGAAGCTTCGCCATCCGGGCCGCGATCGTCGCCCAGTCCGACGCGGTCTCGGCGGGCATGAGGTCGAAGACCATCCGCAGGTTCTGCGCCGGGCTCTCGATCACGTTCAGCGACGAAAGGTCGAGTCCCGCCTCGTGGATCTCCAGCATCAGCCCGATCCGCTCGGCGAAGACCGCCTTGGCGGCGCGCTCGGCGTCGTCGGCGGGTTCGGCCGCCTCGATGTCGGCGAGCGCGCGGGCGGCGATCGCGGCCCGCGCCGCGTGCCCGGCAGGCGAGAAGTCGGTCAGCTGATCGTCGTATCCGGCGACACCGAGGATCGTCGCCTCGACCGGGTCCGCCGCCGCGATCTCGTCGACGTACCGGTCACAGATCTGGTGTACACCCAGCGCAGTTGAAGCCATGCGGCGAACGCTACCCGGACCGCGGGCGACTTCGGTACGGAGTTACGCCCGGGCCGGGACCAGTCCGAGCCTGCCGACCACCTCACGCGTGGCCTTGGACCGGTTGAACGTGTAGAAGTGCAGGTCGGGGACGCCTTCGGCGATGAGCCGCTCGCACAGTTCGGTCACCGCGTCGATCCCGGCCGCACGGAAGGCCTTCGGGTCGTCGGCCAGCGGTTCGAGCCGGTCCAGCAGCCGCCGCGGCGCGGGAGCGCCGGACAGCTTGATCGACGTGTGCAGCGTCCGGAGCGTGGTCAGCGGCATGATGCCGGGGATGACCAGCGCCTCGCAGCCGGTGGCCGCCACCCGGTCACGCAGGCGGAGGAAGTCTTCCGGCTCGAAGAACAGCTGCGCGATCGCGAAGTCCGCGCCCGCGCGGAGCTTGCGCACGAGGTACTCGGTGTCGGCTTCGAGGTTCGCCGACCTCGGGTGGCCGTACGGGAAGGCCGAGACGCCGACGCAGAAGTCGCCGAGGGAACGCACCAGTTCGACGAGTTCTTCGGCGTAGTTGAGCCCGTGCGGATGCGGGACCCAGTCGCCGTAGACGTCACCCGGCGGGTCGCCCCGCAGCGCGAGGATGTTCCGCACGCCGACGGCGGCGTACCAGCCGATGACGTTGCGCAGTTCCGCGACCGAGTGGTTCACGGCGGTGAGGTGCGCCATCGGCACCAGCGTGGTCTCGGTGGCGACGCGGGCGATGCTGCGGATCGTGCCGTCCCGGCTGGAGCCGCCGGCGCCGTACGTGATCGACATGTACGCCGGGTCCAACGGCTCGAGTTCCCGGATCGACTTCCACAGCACGGCCTCGTCGGCCGCGTCGCGAGGCGGGAAGAACTCGATGGAGAACACGGGACCATCACCCTGCAACCGCTCGACCACCGACGTCATACCGCCATGTTAAGGGGGAAAGTCCGCTGGCCGGGAGCCCCCTCTCAGGCTGTGGACGTGCGACTCCAGCCGGACCCGAGCGGTTGCCGAGCGGCGCTCGCCTGGGGAGACTTCGGAGACGAGCACAGGGAGCAGCCATGAGCGCCGAAAACGACACCAGCTGGGACGAGGACGTCCGCGTCGCGGTCTACCGCGCGTTCGCCGAGCACGGGAGGCCACCGACGGCGCCTGAGCTGGCCGATGCCGCCCACGGATCGCTCGCGGTGGCGAAGCAGGCGCTGCACAGGCTCGCGGAGCAACGGCACCTGGTGCTCGACGAATGCGAACACGTCGTGATGGCTCACCCGTTCGCGGCGATCCCGCTGGGGTTCTCCGTGATGGGCGCCGGCACGCTGTGGTGGGGCGGCTGCGCGTGGGACGCGTTCGCGATCCCGCATCTGGTCAAGGCCGAACCCGAGGTGCTGGTGTCCACGCGCTGTCGCGGCTGTGGCGAACCGCAGGCCCTGATGGTCAACGACCGGACCCCGCCGACGGGTGATCTGGTCGCGCACTTCCTGGTCCCGGCGGCGCGGATGTGGGACGACGTCGTGCACACCTGCGGCAACCAGCGACTGTTCTGCGGCGAGTCCTGTGTGGACGAATGGCTCACGGAAACGGGACAGGACAAGGGTTACGTCATGGATCTGGCGACGTTGTGGCGGCTCGCGGCCGGCTGGTACGACGGCAGGCTCGACCACGGCTACACCCACCGGACCCCGGCCGACGCGGCCGCGTACTTCACCCGAGCCGGGCTGAGCGGCGCGTTCTGGTCTTAGATCAGGAAGCGCAGGGCCGCCGTGACGACGACGCCGCAGAGGATCGCGGCGAGCACCGGCACGCGCAGCAGGTAGGTCACCGTGATCGCGGCCAGCCCGGCGCAGAGCGTCCAGTCGACCCCGGACCAGGCCGGGCCGGTCACCTCGGTGAGCACGAGACCGGCCAGCAGGGCGGGTGCGAGCAGGGCGATCACCCGGGCGAGGCGCGGCGGCATCTCCCGGTCGCCGAGCAGGACCGGGCCCGCCGCCTTGAACCCGATGCTGACCAGCGCCACGAGGACGATCGCGAGCCAGAGCGTCATCGCCGAACCCCCAGGCCCAGCAGCGCGGCGGCCGACGCGCCGATCAGCGCGAGCCCGACCGGTACGAACAGCACCAGGACCCCGGCCAGGCAGGCGGCGAGCGCCGCTGTCCGGACCGCTTCACGCGAACGGCGCAGCTCGTCGATGAGCAGGACCAGGAAGAAGCCGGGGAAGACGACGTCGAGCCCGAAGCGCGCGACGACGTCCGGCGGTGGCGCGGCCACGACACCGAGCACCGTGCCCAGCACCCACGCGGGCAGCTGGACGAGTGTGCAGCCGATGAGTTTCTCGCGGTCGAAGCGTCCTCCGCCGAGATGGGCGGCGACCCACGAACCGTCGACGACGGCCTGGCCCTCCCACGCCCGGCGCAGGCGCCCGCCGCGCAGATCCGCGGCGACGGCGGCGCCCATCGGCAGGAAACGGGCGTTGATCAGGGCCGCGGCGCCGACCGCGACGGCGAGGTTGCCGCCGCCCGCGAGCGCGGTGGCCATCGCGAACTGGGCCGAGCCGGAGAACACGACGAGCGACGCCACGATCGGGGCCGCGATCCCCCAGCTCAGAGTTTGACTGTAGGCGCCGAAGGTGACGCCGAGGACGAAGGTCGCGACACCCAGCCCGAGCCCGACGCGGGCGCCGGCCAGATAGTGCCGCCGGAGCGTTGTCATACCGGCGACTCTAACAAGCTAAACTCAGTTTGACCATTAGGAGGAATCGTGGACGGCCACTGGCACGGGTACGACAGCATCGGCGGGAGCGTGCCGTTGGACCTGGTCAACACCGTTTCCTGGCGCCGCGATCCGGCCAGACGGGAAGACCGGCTTTCGGATCCGGTGCGGTTGTCCGAGTGGGTCGTCCTGGCCGGTGCGGGCACCGAACGTCTGGAGGTCTCCGAGGCCGCCCTGGACACGGTGAAGTCCTTCCGCGAGACGCTCTACCGGGTGCTCGTGTCGACTCCACCGGACGTCGCGGCGCTGCGAAAGCCCCTGCTCGCGGCGTACCGGTACGCCGAACTCACGCCCGCTCTCCCGCTGAAGTGGACGGTGCCGTTGACGGACGACGCCGCGCTGCCGCACTTCCTCGCGCTGGAGGCCGAGGCGTTGCTGCGCTCCGAGGAGCTCGCGCGGGTCCGGGAATGCGAAGGGCCCGGCTGCGGCTGGATGTTCACCGACCACACCCGCAACCGGTCACGACGCTGGTGCAGCTCGTCGGACTGCGGAAACCGGGCGCGGGCGAAGCGGCACTATGACAAGGAGGTGCGCGACAAGGGCCGCGGCTGACGTCTGTTTCACCACATTCGGAGGCACCCGACTGGGTCACGGCGGCCTCCTTCCCGGAAGATGTGCCCATGGACACGTCCGCCTACGACGCCGATCTGCCCGCCCACGTCGAGCGGGCGCTGGCCGGGTTCCTCGAGCGTGCCGGAGCCGAGATCCGCCGCACCGAACCGACCGTGGGCGTCGGGATCGACGCGCTGGCCGGATTCGTGCTGGGCGGCGGCAAACGCCTGCGCCCGACGTTCGCCTGGTGGGGCTGGCGCGGCGCGGGCGGCGATCCGGCGGGGCCGGACGTCGAAGGCGTGCTGCAGGCGGTGGCGAGCCTGGAGCTGATCCAGGCGTGCGCGCTGATCCACGACGACCTCATCGACTCCTCCGATTCGCGCCGTGGTTCGCCGACGGTGCACATCGCGGGCGCGAAGCTGCACGCCGACAGCGGCTGGCTCGGTTCGCCGAGCACGTTCGGGCTCGCGACCGCCGTCCTGGTCGGCGACCTCGCACTGGCCTGGGCCGACGACATGTTCGGCGAGGCCCCGCTTCCGCCCTCGGCCCTCGCGGCGGCCCGGCCGGCGTGGCGCGCGATGCGCACCGAAGTGCTCGCCGGTCAGTACCTCGACGTCCGCACCCAGGCCACCGGCGACGCCTCCCCCGAGGCCGCGCTGCACATCTGCAAGCTCAAGACGGCCGCGTACACCGTCTTGCGCCCGCTACACCTCGGTGCCGCGCTCGGCGGCGCCGACGACGCCCTGATCGCGACGCTGCGCGAGTTCGGCGACGAGGTCGGCGTGGCTTTCCAGCTGCGGGACGACCTGCTCGGCGTCTTCGGCGACCCGTCGGTCACCGGCAAGCCCGCGGGCGACGACCTGCGCGAGGGCAAGCGGACGCTGCTGGTCGCGCTGGGTCTCCAGCGGGCCGCAAAACAGGGCAAGGACGCCGCGTCGAAGGTCATCTCCGACGCCATCGGCGACGCGCACCTGTCCGAAGAAGCCGTCGAGACCGTGCGCGAGGCGCTGCAGGACGTCGGCGCCGTCGACGCGGTGGAACGCCGCATCGACGAACTCACCGAGTCCGCGATGGCGGCGCTGGACCGCGCTCACCTGGCCGAGCCCGCCCCCGCCGCGCTGACCGGACTGGTCGTCAAGGCGACCCAGCGGACGTACTGATGCGCACCGTCACCGGTCCGAGTGACCACGTGGTGGTGATCGGTGGCGGGCTCGCCGGGCTGTCGGCGACGCTGCACCTGCTCGGCGCCGGACGCCGGGTGACCCTGCTGGAGCAGGAAAAGACCCCCGGAGGCCGGGCCGGGCAGGCGGATTTCGGCGGTCACACCGTCGACACCGGGGCCAGCGTGCTGACCATGCCGGAACTGCTCGACGAGGCTTTCTCGGCGGTCGGGGAATCCCTGGCGGACAACCTGACGCTGACGCGGCTGGACCCCGCCTATCGCGCGAGGTTCGCCGACGGCAGCACGATCGCCGTGCACACCGAGGCGGCGGCGATGGAGGCCGAGATCCGCGCGGCCGCCGGGCCCGCCGAAGCCGAGGGCTACCGCCGTCTGCGCCGCTGGCTGACCGAGCTGTACGCGGTGCAGAAGGACCACTTCATCGGCGCGAACTTCGACTCCCCGCTCGATCTGGTGCGCCCGGAACTGGCGAAACTGGCCGCGCTGGGCGGATTCGGCAGGCTCGGCCCGAAGATCGACGGCTTCCTGCGCGACGAAAGGGTGCGCCGCCTGTTCTCCTTCCAGGCGCTCTACGCCGGACTCGACCCGGCCAGCGCGATCGGCGCGTACGGCGTCATCTCCTATATGGACACCATCGGCGGGGTCTATTACCCGTCGGGCGGGATGGGCGAAATCGCGCGGTCGATGGCGAACGCGGCCGAACGCGCCGGTGCCGAAGTACGCTTCGGCACCGAAGCCGCTTGGCTGGAAAGGGTTTCCTCGCGGGTGCGCGCGGTGCGGACCCGCTCGGGCGAGCGGATCCCTTGCGACACCGTGGTTCTCGCGACCGAGCTCGGCACCGCGTACCGGCTGCTCGGCGCGCGCCCCCGGCGTCCGCTGCCGCTGAGGTATTCGCCGTCGGCCGTCGTGCTGCACGGGCACGCGCCGAAATCGTGGCCGGAATTGGGCCACCACACCATCTTCTTCGGTCACGCCTGGGAAAAGACGTTCTCGGAGATCATTCGCGAGGGCAGGCTGATGAGCGATCCGTCACTGCTGGTGACCCGGCCGACCGCGACCGAACCGGGCCTCGCCCCCGGCGGCGACCAGGTGATCTCGGTGCTGGCCCCGGCGCCGAACCTGCGCCGCGGCAAGATCGACTGGGGCCGCGTCGGGCCCGCCTATCGCACGGAACTCCTGCGCACACTGGAAAAACGCGGCCTCACCGGCTTCGCGGACGGCTTCACCGTCGACGAGTCGATCACCCCGGCGGGCTGGGCGGAGCGCGGGCTCTCCGCGGGCACCCCCTTCTCACTCGCGCACACCTTCGCCCAGACCGGCCCGTTCCGGCCGGGGAACCTGGTGCGGGCGGCGGACAACGTCGTCCTGGCGGGCTGCGGGACGACACCGGGCGTCGGCATCCCGCCGGCGGTGATCTCCGGCAGGCTCGCGGCGGGAAGGGTCACCGGCCGATGAACGAACTCGACGCCGCGGGCATCACCGAACCGGCGTTGCGGGCCGCGTACACCGAATGCCGCCGCATCAACGCGCACTACGGCCGCACCTTCTTCCTCGCGACGCGACTGCTGCCGCCGCGGACGCGGCCGTTCGCGCACGCGTTGTACGGCTTCGCGCGGATGGCGGACGAAGTGGTCGACAACCCCGCGCCCGGCACCGATCCCGCCGTCGCGCTGGACGAGGTCGCCGTCATGGTCGGGCAGGTCTTCGACGGGGGCACCCCCGCAGATCCGGTGCCGGCCGCGCTCGCCGACACCGTGCGGCGCCACGACCTGGACCGCGGGCTGTTCGACGCGTTCCTGCGGTCCATGACGATGGACCTCAAGGTCACCGAGTACGCGACCTACGCCGATCTCCAGGAGTACATCCACGGTTCGGCCGAGGTGATCGGGCTGCAGATGCTGCCGGTCTTCGGCACCGTCGGCCCGGTCGCCGACGCCGTGCCCGGCGCGGCCGCCCTGGGCGAAGCGTTCCAGCTGACCAACTTCCTGCGCGACGTCGGCGAAGACCTCGACCGGGGAAGGCTGTATCTGCCCACCGAGGAGCTGGCCGCGTTCGGCGTCGACCGCGAGTTGCTCGAATGGTCCCGCGCGCGCGGACTGCCCGACCGGCGGGTGCGGCGCGCGCTCGCCGTCGCGGTGGCGCGCAACCGGGCGGTGTACCGCCGCGCCGAAGCGGGAATCCCGTTGCTGCGCGAGGAATCCCGCGACTGCGTGCGGACCGCGCTCGGGCTCTACGAAGGCATTCTCGACGAGATCGCGGCCCTTGGTTACGACGTGCTGAACACCCGCGCCGTCGTCCCCCGCCGGCGTCGGCTGGCGGTCGCCCTTCCGAAGCTGCTGGCGAGCACGTGGAGCAACTCCAGGCTTAGTACTGCAACGGCATTTGGTGCGCGTGTGGTAGATCATCCGTGTGGTGGTTGATGTGGCGATGGGTGAGCTGGGCCGGGTTCATGAGCGGATTTCGGGTCGTTTCACGCGTTCGGAGCCGCGGGCTCGGGCTCGGGAGTATGTGTCCGGGCTGGTGGCGGGCCTGGAGCGGAAGAACGGCTGGACGCTGGCTGAACAGGCGGGTGAGGTGTCGCCGGACGGGATGCAGCGGTTGCTGCGCTGGGCGGACTGGGA
>NZ_JBHRWK010000095.1:0-1642 GCF_042647925.1 Amycolatopsis speibonae | reverse complement strand
CCTGGATCCACCGGTGGGTTTTGTTGGTGATCTTGGTGGGGTTTGTTGATCTTGTTGGTGGGTGTGGGCGTGCTGGGGTGTGCTGGCTGGTCCAGCGCGTCCACTGTGGTCTCCGGTCGTAGGGGTGGGTTCGGGGTCAGGGTGTTGGGGGTGGTTGCGCGGCGGTTGTGGTGTAGAGGCCTGTCCAGCTGTGTTGCCAGGGCCAGTTTTCGGGGATGTGGAGGGTGAGCTGGCGGGCGGTGCGGGTGAGTCGTGCTGGGATGGCGATGAGGTGGCGGCGGATGGTGCTGGTGCGGGCTCTGGCGTGGTGTCGGCTGGCGAGGACGCCGATAGTGCGGAGCAGGTTGTGGGTGAGGGCGGCGAGGGTGAGCCAGGCGGCGTTGGCGTGGAACTGTCCGGAGGGGAAGTGCGCGAGGGCGGAGTTGTTGAGGTCGGCGAAGACCTGCTCGATCGTTCCGGCGCGGTCGCGGTGCTGTTTTTCGGCGGCGACGGTGTTCAGGCCGGTGTCGGTGAAGATGGCGTGGTAGCGCCAGGCCGGGAACAGTTCGCCTTGTGCGGTGCGTTCCAAGACGCGGTAGCGGCGGGCGATGAGCCGGGCGGTGACGGGTCCTTCGGGGTGCTCGGTGGAATTTGTGAAGGCGGTGTAGCGGGTTTCGGCGACGTCGGCGGTGTGGATCCAGGTGCCGGTGCCCTGATCGAAGACCGGGGTGGCGTAGCTGATCGGCTGCCACGCCTGTTCGTCGATGTTCTCGATCGAGGTGAGGATCGGGGCGTGGAGCGGCATGGTGATGGAGAACCGGGCCCCGGCCGCGGTGATCGCGTGGATCAGGGAGCAGACGTAGTAGCCCGAATCGGCGCGGACCAGCAGGTTCCCGGTGGCGCCGCAGCCACGCGCGGTGCGCAGTGCCTGGATGAGGAAGGAGGTGGCGCCCCGGCGGGTGTCGGCCTGGCCGCCGCGTAGCCGGGTTGCCACGATCACCGGCGCCGCGACCGGGCTCGACAGGGTGGCGGCGAGGAAGTTGTAGCCCAGAACCTTGGTATAGCCGTAATTCGCACCGACCTTCTGATGCCCATAGACCTGGGTGATCTTCGAGTCCAGATCCACGAACGCGTACTCGCTCACCCCGGGCAGCAGGCGCTCGGTCGACCGGGCCAGGCGGATCAGCACCAGCGCGGCGAACGCCTCCAGCGCCGCGGCATGGCCGATATCGAACCCGCGCAGGAACGTCCCCAGCGTCGAGGGCGCCCGGACACCACCGAACAGCCGTGCTATCGCACCGGCCCGCAGCACGTCCAGGTCGTCGATGCTGTCCGCGCCAGCGGCCATCCCGGCCACGATCGAGAGCAGTTTCGCGCTCGGGTTCGCCCCGGCCGACCCCGGAATCCGGATCCTGTCCGCCGCGAGGTCGGCGAACCCGACGTTCTCGGTCAGCCTCACCAGCGGCACCAGCCCGGCATGGGCCACGACACTCCGGTCATCAAAGCGTGCCGACACCGCGGCACGGGTATGAGACGATCGCATCCAGCAGATGCCCTCTCACTCGGTCCGAATTGTTCTGTCGCAAGACCAATCGTCCCAAGTCAGAGGGCATCTGCGCGCCTACGACACGATCAACTCACCACAATCATCGGTGGATCCAGG
>NZ_JBHRWK010000094.1:0-66910 GCF_042647925.1 Amycolatopsis speibonae | reverse complement strand
ACACACCGGATGCGACGACCGGTGATCCACCACACCCACCCACCAAACACATGATCAACAAACACCATCAAGACCATCCAACAAACACGCCGGTGGATCCAAGCCCAACGTCCCCAATGCCACATTCGGCGCACACCTCAACGGCACGCCACCTTTGCCTTACCGCGCACTTAGTCGACTGACCGCCGGCGGTTCTGCCGCCTCTCCTGCCTGGTGCCCGGCGGTCCGCCGCGGTGTGCTGTGGTCGCGAAACCATGCCCGTCGACAGGAGGTATCCCGGTGACCACAGCGGAAGAGTTCACCCTGGCCAGGGTGTTCGACGTCGTCGACCCCGAAACGGGCCCCGGGTTCGCGCCCGGCCACCCCTTGGTCGAGGACCCGGAGGAACTGCGGGCGCTCGTCGCGTATCTGACCGGCGGCACCCCGATCCTGGTCACGCCGTCCTTGCTGGACGACGTCCTCGACCCGGAGCGGACCGCGGTGGTGCCGACGAACTTCCTCACCGACGGGACGTGGATCTGGACCGACACCGTCACCTACTACCTGGAAAACCACGGGATGGCACCGGAACCGTGCCTGCTCGGCCACATCCGGGAGCGGGGGACGGCGGTGCCGGTGCCGCCGGAGGTCGTCCAGCGCGCGGTCGGTTTCGTCCTGACGCCGCCCGCCGAACGGACGGCGGTGTGGAGCGCGGGCTGATCCGGCGGGACTTTCCTTCCGGTTCTTCTGCTGGTGGTTGTTCATGGTGACCGGGGCACGCGTGGCGTTTACTGAATCCAGAGTCGCAGAACCGCTCGACACCAAGGAGTTGACGTGTCGCTACGAATCCAAGGTTTCGGTCGCCCCGCCCGGTCCGAAGAGGACATGGTGGCCGTCTACGTCTCCCGCGACGACATCCGCGATCTGGACGCGGGTGAACTCGGCGGCCGGATCGCCGCGGCCGCCGGGATGTCACGGGACGGCGCGGCCACGGCCATCGCCGAGTTCGAGCCCGGGCCCCGCTACACCATCCAGGACGTCCTGCTCGGGCACATCACCTGGGAGGAACTGACCCGCACCTCCGCTTGAAACGGCCTACGAGGCGTTGAGGCGGTCGGCCAGCTTCTCCCGGAGTTTGCCGCCTTCGGCCTGGCCGAGCCGGTCGCAGAGGCCGAGCGCGCGTTCCCTGTCGTCGCGTGCCGCCGCCGGATCGCCCATCTCCTCGGCCAGGGACGCCCGGTCGCAGAGCGTGTCGATCTGAGATTGCGTCAGCCCGATGCGTTCGTAGATCTCCTCGGCCTCGGTCAAGCGGCGGCGCGCGTTGACGTGGTCGCCCTGGCGGCGCATGAGTGTGCCGGAGGTCTGGAGCGCGCGGGCCTGGCCCATGGCCGCGCCGTGGCGGCGGAACAGGGCGAGTGCCGTTTCGCAGTGCGACAGTGCCCGATCGGACGCGTTGAGCGCGGCCAGGTTCTGCACCGAGCGCAGCAGCAGATACGCGTAGTTGGTGTCGTCCACGGGAGTGCGCGAGCCGCCGCGTTCCTGCGCGAAGTAGGCGATACACGTGTCGAACTCTTCGGCGGCGTCGTCGAAGCGGCCGTTGCGGTACCAGTACGAAGCCCGCATCGCCCGTGCCACATGGACCCCGAGCGGATAGCCCGCCTCTTCGAACAGGCGCGTCGCCTCGTCGAACAGCTTGGGCGACGTGGTGAGGCCGGTGTCGTGGGCATGGGCGCTCGTCAGGTAGATCCGCGCCCAGCCCTGTTCGCGGCGGTCGCCCGCCTCCACCGCGGCGTCCCAGGCCCGGTGGGCCATCTTGACGGATTCTTCCGCCTGGTCGCACAGCGAAGCCTGCACCCAGGCCAGGTAGTTCAGATGGACGGCCTCGTCCCGTTTGCTGCCGATCGCGACGGCCGAGGTCACGGCGAGCTCGAACACGTCGCGCCAGGTGCTCGCGGTCCCGCCGATCTCCGAGTACCAGTGCATGGACTCGGCCAGGTCGAGGACCGGCTGGTGACCGCCGCGGGCGGCGACGCTCTTGACCGCGGCGAGCCAGTTCTTCAACTCGACCTCGAGCCACCTGCCCGCCCTGGCGTGATCGTCGAACGACGGCGTCGCGACCGGGGAAGGGCTCACCCCGTCGGTCGGGTGGAAGTAGCGGCCCGCCGCCGTCGCCGTGTGCACCAGCCAGTCGGCCAGCCGGTTCTTCGCGGCCTCGACGGCTTCCGGGGGTTCCTCCCGGGAGAGCCGTTCGGTCGCGAAGACCCGCAGGAGGTCGTGGAACTGGTACCGGCCGTTCTCCGGCGACGTCTGCAGCAGGCTCGCGTCGGCCAGTTCCTCCAGGAAGATGGCTGCGTCGTCCTCGTCGGAGGCCTCGATGAGGGTCATCGCGGCCCCGACGGAGAAGTCCGCCGCCGGGACGAGCGAGAGCCGCCGGAACACCGCGGCGGCGTTCGGGGAGAGCTGCCGGTACGACAGTTCGAACACGCTGCGCACGTCGAGATCACCGGCGGTCAGCGTGGTCAGCCGCCTGCTGCGGTCCCGGAGCTGATCCACCAGGCGCGTCAGCGGCCAGGTGGGACGGCTCGCCAGCCGGTTGCCCGCGATCCGCAGCGCCAGCGGCAGCCGTCCGCACAGTTCGACCAGTTCGAGCGCCGCCTGCCGCTCCCGCGTGACCCGGCCCGCGCCGATGATGGTCGACAGCAGGGTGACCGCGTCGTCCTCGCCGAACACGTCGAGGGGGAGCCTGCTCGCCCCTTCGAGTCCCACCAGCATCTGACGGCTGGTGATCAGGGTGAGACACCGCGGCCCGCCGACCAGGAGCGGGCGGACCTGCGCTTCGTCGGCCGCGTCGTCGAGGACGACCAGGGTGGCCCGGTCCTGCAGGAGGGAGCGGCACAGGCTGATCCGGTCCTCCGGGTCGGCCGGGATGCGGACGGCGTCTATCCCGAGCGAGCGCAGGATCAGGTGCAGCACGTCGGCCGGGTTCGTCGGCTCGGACGACATCCCGCGCAGCTTCAGGAAGAGCCTGCCGTCGGGGAAGTCCTCGGCGAGGTTGTGCGCCACGCGCACCGCGAGGGTGGTCTTGCCGGTACCGGGAGGTCCGCTCAGGATCGCGACCCGGCCCGACCGGCGGCGCCCGCCGCTCAAGTCGGCCGAAAGGGCGCGCAACGCGTCGAGGTCACGTTCGCGTCCGGTGAGGTCGTCGACGTCGGTCGGCAGGACGCCGATCAGCGGCGAGTCGTAGATGCCCGCCGCCGCGGGCTCGGGTACCGCGGCAGGCTGGACGCGCCCCTGCCTCGCGACCTTCTGCAGGGCGGTCAGCTCCTCGTCGGTCAAGGTCAGCGAGGCGGCGAGCGCTTCGATCGTCCGGCGCTGGGGGCTCTTGGCGATGCCCCGTTCCATGTCGCTGATGGCCCGGACGCTCACCCCGGATCCCTCGGCGAGCTCCTCCTGCGTGAGGCCGGCGCGAACGCGGTAACCCTTCAGCTGCGTCTTGAAAGTCGGGGCTGCCTTTCCCAAGGCGGCGTTCGTCATGGGCCGAATTATCCATATCCACCCCGTCGGCTCAACTCGTCCTCGGTGTCGGAAAGCGCGGCTTCACCACACTGTGTCGCGTCGTCCGTGACGGCCGGGAGCGACCGCTCCGGGGCTCCCGCGACCGTGATCAGGACGAACGCCGCGGGAACATGACCACGGCGAGAACACGATGTTGCCAACGGTTGCGTGGCGCGAGGACCGGGACGCCCTGCCGTGACCGAGCGTAGTCCCGTGTAACGATCGTCACGGAGGCCATGGACCGTTCAAAATGGTCACTGCTGTCCGGCTTCGTAGCGGAGGGTGATCGCGGTGGCGCGATCGCGCAGGGAAGTGCGCAACCACCGCGGGGACAGGGCTTCCGCGTTCGTGGAGAGCTGCCACAACGCCCATTCCGCGTGGCGCGCGTCTTGAAAGGTCACCTCCAGCCGGAGCCAGCCGTCCTCGTCGGTCTCTTCGGTGAGGACGGCCAGCGCGGTGCCCACCAGGGTCTCCCGCTGCGCCGGATGTACCCGCACCAGCACGGCGACCAGGTCGCCGCCGGTCCGGAACCGGGTGCTGCGGTCTTGCCAGGCCCGGTCCAGATCGACCCGGTCCGCTCGGCGCGCGGCCTCGGGGAGTTCCTCGGCGGCCCGCAGCCGCGACAGCCGGTAGGTGCGGTCCTCACCGTCTCGCGTGGCCAGCAGATAGCCCTGGTCGCGGACGGTGACCAGGCCGATCGGGTCCACCGTGCGCCACTGCGGCTTCCGGTCCGCGGCCGCGTAGTGGATGCGCAGCTTGTGCCCGGCGAACACCGCGCGCCGGACCTCGGCGACGAGGGCGTCGGGCACCTCCTCCGCGACCACCCGGCGCGAGAGGAGATCGGTCTCCGGGTCGATGAGCAGGCGCCGGGCCGCGCCCGCCGCGGTGTCACGCTGGCCTTCGGGCAGGGCGTCGACCACCTTGAGCATGGCGGAAGCGAGCGCCGAGCCGAGGCCGAACGCCTGCGCGCCGCGCCGCGACCCGGCGATCAGCAGGGCGAGCGCCTCGTCGTGGTTCAGCCCGGTGAGCTCGGTCTGGAAACCGGGCAGCAGCGCGAAACCGCCGTTCCTGCCGCGTTCGGCGTAGACCGGGACGCCCGCCGCGGACAGCGCCTCGATGTCGCGCAGCACGGTGCGGGTGGAGACCTCCAGTTCACGCGCCAGCGTGGCCGCGGACAGCCGGCCGCGGTGGCGCAGCAGCAACACCAGGGAGACCAGCCGGTCGGCGCGCATGCGAAAACCCTAACGGAATACACGACACAGGATGTCGTGTATCCGGTGCGAGGCTGCTCCCATGACAAGCAGGACTGTGGCCACCGAGCCGAACGATCTGGGCAGGTTCTTCATCGAACGCGGCAACGCGGGCGATGTCGAGGGGCTGGTGGCGTTGTACGAACCGGGCGCCGTACTGGCGTTCCCGCCGGGCAACCTCGCGACCGGGCACGCGGAGATCCGCAAGGTGTACGAGGAGTTCGTCGCGGCCGCGCCGGAACTCCTGCCGGGCAGGCAGCATCCGGCGCTGGTGAGCGGGGACCTGGCACTCACCGCGTCCACGCTGACCACCGGCGAGATGACCGTCGAGGTCGCCCGCCGTCAGCCGGACGGGTCCTGGCTCTGGGCATTGGACCAGCCGGTGTTCGTGCCGTAACGAGGCGGTTCGCCGGTGACGGGACAGGTGTCCGTCACCGGCGAACGGCGTCAGACCGTGCAGTTCCTGGCCGAACCGGTGTTCACCTTGGCCCCGGTGAACTCCTCGATGATCGCGAGGTTCTCCGGGGCGTAGTTCTTGTCGACGATCTTGGCCACGTCCGCGCTGCCGAGTTTGGCGGCATAGGGCGCGGACTGATCCAGCCAGTACGCGGCGCGGAGAAACTCGGCGAGCACGAATTCGCGCAGTTCCGGCTGGGCCTTGATCTTGGCCCAGTAATCGGGATACCTGGCTTTGGCGACGCGCAGGTAGAGCTGAAGGTAGCGAATGTTGGTGGCGACGATGTCCCGGGAATTGCTGGCGCCCACTCCCTGGATGTACTCGGCGACGACCGTCGCCGCGGGCAATCCCATGAGTCCGGCGTTGAGTTCGGCGATGACTCCCTGAATGCGATACGACCCCTGCTGCTGGTCGCGCAGGTAGATGTCGTCCATCGAAGAAGTCAGATTGTCCGTGATCAGCGGCAGTATTTCGCGGCGGGCGAATCCGCCGTGGATGGGGACCTTCATCGCTTTGCGGGAAGCGTTGATCCACGCGGAGACGTACACGTCCCACGAGGTTCTAGAAGGATCCAGGTCCCACATGTGGGTTTCTTCGTGGATCGCCACCATCAGGGACTCGGCGAGCCCGTTGAAGCTGGTCTTGGTGACGAACTGGCTGAAGTACTTGTCCTTGGCCTGGGCGATCGCGAGGCCTTCGCCGCTGGGCCATCGGCGTTTGTACACGGCCTGGATCGTCTGCAACCACTTCGAGGACTGGAAACCGGCCTTTATGTCACTTACGTCGGCCTTTGGTTGCACGGGTTCTTCGTAGCAGAAGGGGGCTCTCGCACCTGCTGCCTCTTGAGCTGCGGTGGCGACGGGGAATTGGGTGAGGGAGAGGGCGAGGCATGCGGTCAGTACGGTAATACGATTGCGCATTGGGACCTCGGTTCACGGTAGGGATTTCCGTGGGTCGGAACGCAGTGTCCCCTATCCGTCACCGATTCTTCAATGATCCGGAGCAGACTGCGGCTGGACAGGCTAGGAACTATGGCGGCGAACGGCCGAACCGGTTCCGGCCAGCCGGGATCGGCGCATGCTGTAGCCGAAGTAGATCAGCAGGCCGAGCGCCATCCAGCCGCCGAAGACGACCCAGGTGGCGCCGTCGAGGCTGAGCATCATGTAGCCGCAGCACAGTACCCCGAGGATCGGCGTGACCGGGGCGAACGGCACGCGGAACGAGCGTGACGCGTCCGGTTGCCGTCGCCGCAGCAGCAGGACGGCGATGTTCACCAGCCCGAAGGCGAAGAGCGTGCCGATACTGGTGGCGTCGGCGAGCTTCCCGAGCGGGATGAAAGCGGCCAGCGCCGCGACGAAGCCGGAGACCACCAGGGTGTTGATCCGCGGCGTGCCGGTCTTGGCGTCCACTTTGGACAACGACGCCGGGACGAGGCCGTCGCGGGACATCGAGAACAGGATGCGCGTCTGACCATAGAGGACGGTCAGCACCACGCTGGAGATCGCCACGATCGCGCCGACCGCGAGCAGCGCGGCCCACAGCGGGTTGTCGGACACGGCGCCGAGCACGTGCGAGAGCGCGGCTTCCTGGCCGTCGAACTCCTGCCACGGCAACGCGCCGACGGCGGCCACGGCGACGAGGCAGTACAGCACGGTGACGATGGCGAGCGAGAGCAGGATCGCCCGCGGCAGGTCCCGCTGCGGGTTCTTCGCCTCCTCGCCCGCGGTGGAGGCCGCGTCGAAACCGATGTAGGAGAAGAACAGTTTCGCGCCGCCGGCGCTCAGCCCGGCGAGGCCGAGCGGCAGGAACGGCGTGAAGTTCGCCGCCCGGACGGCGGAGAACGCGATCGCGCAGAACAGCACCAGCGTGCCGATCTTGATCACGACCATGATCGCGTTGGCCCGCGCGCTCTCCTTCGCGCCGGACAGCAACAGCATCATGGCGAGCAGCACGACGACGATGGCCGGGACGTTCACGATCCCGCCCGAGCCCGGTGGCTGGCTCAGCGCGTCCGGGATGGCGAACCCGAACGTCAGCCGCAGGAGTTCGTTGAGGTACTGCCCCCAGCCGACGGCGACCGACGCCACCGAGACGCCGTATTCGAGCACCAGGCACCAGCCGCAGACCCAGGCGACCAGCTCGCCGAGGGTGGCGTAAGCGTAGGAGTAGGACGAACCGGACACCGGGATCATTCCGGCGAGTTCGGCGTAGGAAAGTGCGGAGAACAGCGCGGTGACCCCGGCGAGCACGAACGACAGCACGACCGCGGGGCCCGCTACCGGCACCGCTTCGCCGAGCACGACGAAGATCCCGCTGCCCAGCGTCGCGCCGATGCTGAGCATGGTCAGCTGGCTGAGGCCGAGGGAACGCTTCAGCGTGCCGTGATCACTTTCGGTGATCAGGTCGGCGACCGGTTTCCGCCGCATCGCCGCGGCTCGCAGAGTCATGCCGACGACCGTATCTTCCGCCTCGAACGGCGCCGGGGCCCGGTTCGGTCCAGCGTCCCGTCCGGCACTGTCACCGCAGTCCGGAAACGAACTCCACGATCCTGCGCGGCCGCGACGGCCGGGGACCGGGATCCGCCGTCCGCTCGGCGACCAGGTGATAGGCCTGCAGGGAGTTGACGTTGAACGCGTGCGTGCCGCCCCACAGAAAGAGCCGGAACGCCCGGTAAGTCTCCTCGCCCCAGCGCGCGACGACGTCGTCCTTCGCCGCGTCGAGCCGCTTGGCCCACTCCAGCATCGTCAGCTCGTAGTCGCGGGTTTCCCTGGTCACGTCGAGCACCTCGAAGCCGTGGTAAAGCAGTTCGGCGATGACGTCCTGAAGCGTCATGTAGGTGTGCGTGCCACCCCAGATGTGCTCGCGGGTGAACGCGCTCACCGAGAATTTCCGCACGGAAGCGGACGCGTCGAGATAGAGCCGCCCGCCGGGTTTCAGCACGTCCCAGGCCTTCGCGGCGAACCTGCGATAATTCGGGAGATGCTCGATCACGCCGTAGATCACCGCGTGGTCGTAAGGCTCGGCAGGACGGTGGGCGAGGAAGTCCTCCAGCCGGACCTCGCCCTTGATGCCGTTGTCGTCGATCAGCGCCCGGATGTGGTCGGCGGAGTCCTCCGCGATGGTCAGTGTCGTGACGTGCACACCGCGCGCACCGCAGTACTGGCTGACACCGCCCCAGCCGCCGCCGATGTCGAGCAGCCGGTCACCAGGCTGGAGATCCAGCGCCGCGAACATCGTCTCCAGTTTGTGCTCGGACGCCTCCTCGATCGTTTCGCCGGGGTGCTGGAAAAGGCCCTGCGAATAGAAGCGGAACCGATTGTCGATGAAAGTCAGGTAGAAGTCGTCGCCCCGGCCGTAATGCGCGGACACGGCCTGTTTGTTCATCTTGAGCGGCGAACGCGCGAAGTCGTAGAGAAACCGCAGCCGCTGCCGCAGCGGCACTTCTTCCCGCAAGGTGGCGCGGACCCCGAACAGCGCGCCGAGATCACCCTCGACATCGATGTCACCTGATACGAAGGCCTGCCCGATCGCCAGTTCGGTGAGGGGCGTCCGCAGCGCGCTGTCCGTGCGGAACCTCAACCGGTACCGCGGCTCGCCCACCCCGACGTCCACGACGGAGCCGTCAGGCAGTTCCAGGGTGCCTGGCAGATCGGCGGAAGCCAGCAGGGCGGCGATGCCGGTCCGGGGGAGCAGGGCCGTGCCGACAGCGCGGCGTGGCGAGATCGGATCCGTTCGGGCTGCCTTCGTCATTTCTGCGATCTTGCTGGAAAACCGTTGGCAGAGCAGGAAAAGCGGCCCGAGGGGACAAGGATCTCTGTGCGAACAGGCACCCTGTGGTCGCCAGGGTAGGTCTGTAAAGGCCTCCGACCTGCAAGAAGCCTTTCAGCGACCTGCATCACTGGCTCCGGCGTGGGTTCACCCGGCTGATTCGGAGCGTCGGCCAGTCTTGCTGCGGCGCGAGGGTGATAAGGGTTCCACGCACCCGCGTGGATACCTAGAGTGATGAGTGATCGGGAGGCTTGGCTATGGCCGAGGACAAGAACGACAGGGACAACGACAACACGGACGGCGGTCGGCATGACGTGACGCGGGACGGTCAGACCGGCAAGACGGCCGACGATATCGACCCGAAGAAGTACGGCGAGGGAACCAAATAGTGGGTGACGCTCACTCGGCTACCGGACTCGCGGACGAACTGATCTCGGCGGACGCCTTGTCTGCCGAGTACCGTCCCGCTTTCCTTGCTGCCGCGCGTGAAGGGTTCGCGCCCGCGCGGTTTTGGTACAAGGACGACGACGACGCGAAAGACGAGGTGGTGGACCGCGCCGACGATCCGGACCGCTGGACGTCCCTGGTGTATTCCGATCGCGCATTGGTGACGCAGTTCGACGACGGCCAGACCGTATGGCCGGACATCGGCTACCGGCCGACAAGTTCGGCGTCGATGCCGTCCGTGGTCGCCGGAATGCTCAAGGCGCTTGACGTCCACACAGGACACTCGGTTTTGGAGATCGGCACCGGAACCGGCTGGAATGCCGCGCTGCTCGCGGAGATCGTTGGCGGAAAAGGTCGCGTGTCCTCGGTCGAGATTGATCCGGGCGTGGCCGATCAGGCTCGCCGGAACCTTGACGCGGCCGGGTACGGCACCGTGGAAACCGTGGTCGCCGACGCCGCTGTCAGTGTCGCCGGTGGCAACCGGTTCGATCGGATCATCGCGACGGCGGGTGTCC
Source organism: Amycolatopsis speibonae (assembly GCF_042647925.1). Classification (NCBI taxonomy): domain Bacteria; kingdom Bacillati; phylum Actinomycetota; class Actinomycetes; order Pseudonocardiales; family Pseudonocardiaceae; genus Amycolatopsis; species Amycolatopsis speibonae. Next base: position 56,939 of record NZ_JBHRWK010000094.1, on the reverse strand, counting down.
ATGTCGGACAGTTGCCGTATGCGTGGGTCGAAGCGGTGACGCCGGGTGGCGTGATCGTCGCGCCGATGCGCGCGGACATGGCGTCCGGTCCTCTCGTGCGGTTCGTCGTGGACGAGGACGGCACGGCGACCGGTCGCGCGGTGCCGTGGCTACAGGTCGGTTTCATGGACATGCGTACTCATCGTGTCGCGGCGGCCGATCTCGGCGCGCTGCGGTGGGACGATCCGGCGGCGGACCTGACGGACACGGACCTGGCGCCGTGGGTGCCGTTGCTCGCTGACGATCACCGGTGGCCGATCGCTGTCGCGTTGTCCGATTGCCGGTACGACGTGTGGGAACGTACCGAGGGGCGGCCGCATGGCGTCGCGTGGCTGTGCCACGTCCTGTCCGGGTCGTGGGCGAGCGTCGTCCCGGCGGGGAACGAGCGGTTCGCGGTGCGGCAGCACGGACCGCGACGGTTGTGGGACGAGGCGGAAGCGGCCTATCGGTGGTGGCAACGACGCGGCGAACCTCCGCTGTCGGCGTGGCGGTGGACGATCACCCCCGACAGGCAGAGCATCACCCTCGATTCAGCCCGCTGACGAGCGCGCGGCCGGTGGTCCCGGACCGGCAGACCCGTCCGGGACGACCGACGGCCGTTGGGGTCAGTTCAGCTTGCGCATGTCGGCGGGCAGGCCGCCGCCGGCGTAGACGTCCTCGGCGAGCTTCGCCAGCGCGGTGAGCGCGACGTTCTGGCTGAACGGCCCGTAGGAGACCCGGGAGACGCCCAGTTTCTGCGCGGTCGCCAGCGGGATCGAGCCCGGAACGCCGATCAGGTTCACCTTGCGCTCGCCCAGCGCCTCGACCAGCCTGCCGACCTGCGTCTCGTCGAGCTTGCCGGGCACGAAGAAGTTCGACGCGCCGGCGTCCAGGTACGCGCGGCCCCGGGTGATCGCCTCGGCCAGCACCTCCTCGGGGTCGCGGTCGCCCGCCCTGAGGAACGCGTCCGTGCGGGCGTTGAGCACGAAGTCGATCCCGGCGGACTGAGCGGCGGCGACGGCGGCCTCGACGGCCTTGACCGACTCGTCCAGCGGCTTCATCTGGTCTTCGAGGTTGCAGCCGACCGCGCCGACCTCGATCGCGCGGGCGACCGTGCCGCCCGGGTCACCGTAGCCCGCTTCCAGGTCGGCGGTGACCGGCAGGTCGCCCGCCGTCCGGACGATCAGGGCGACCTCGGCGATCATCTCCTCGCGGGGGATCTTCTCGCCGTCGGGGTAGCCGCGCGAGGCGGCGATGCCGTGGCTCGGGGTGGCGAGCGCCTGCGTACCGGGCGTCTCGGCGACGACCTTCGCGGTGATCGCGTCCCAGACGTTGACGACGAGCAGCAGTTCGGGGGCGGCGTGCAACTCTTGCAGCCGGGTGGCCTTTTCGGCGGTGGAAACCATGTCTTCAATCTAGAGGTTGTGGACCGCCCCGCAAGGCAAGCGCGGTCACGACGCGGCGGTGAGGGCGCCGAGTCCGCTCGCCTGGGTCCGCCAGTCGGCCTGGTTCGGCGTCCCACCGGCCCAGCGCTGCCCGATCCGGTTCAGCGGATCGCGATCCGACGCCCACAGCGAGTCGGCCTGCCGCTGCGCGTAGTCGCGGTACGCCGTCGAGTTCGTCGCGGCGGCCAGCTCGGCGAGGAAGCGCATGAAGATGCCTTTGAACTGCTTTTGGTTGTCGTCACAGGAGTTCTGGCCGACGTCGCAGGATTCGGTGAGGACACCGTTCTTGGTCAGCACCGGGCCGGTCACCGCCGCGTCGGCCAGCCGCCGGGCCGCGTCGAGCCAGCGGGTTTCGCCGGTGGCCCGCCAGACCTCGACCAGGCCGCCGATGCCCAGGCCCTGGTTGTAGGTCCAGACCGTCTGGCCGTTGTTACGGCAGTCGCGGGTGAGACCGTCGTTGACCAGTCCGGACGCGTTGATCATCCCGCTGGCCAGGTACCAGTCCGCCGCGGTCCGGGAGCGCTGCAGCCACACGGTGTCGCCCGGTGTCCGGCGGTGGACGGAAGCCGCGAGCCGCAGGTACAGACCACTGGTGACGGCGTTCTTGTAGGTCCGTTCCCGGTCCCACCAGACCCCTCCGTCGCAGGATCCCGTGTCCCAGTACTGGTGCACGTAGGCGGCGATCGTGGTCGCCATGGAGAGGTACCGCGGATCGCCGGTGTGGTCGTAGGCGGCCACCCACGCCAGGCCCCACCAGGCGCTGTCGTCGATGGCCCGGCTGGCGAAATTCCCTTCGATGGCGTCGGAACTGCGCGCACCGGCGGGGAAGACGCCGCGGTTCCGCTCGAAGGTGCGCGCGATGACCCAGTCGTAGCGGCGGTCCCCGGTGGCCTCGGCGTGGTCGATGACCGCCGTCAACGTCGCCGCCGAGTTCCACCAGCTGCTCGGCCACCAGCCCGGATACGGGTCGTAGGAGTACAGCAGCGCGTCGGCCGCCGCCTGAGCGCGGGCGGGTGCCGGACGAGCCCACGCCGTACAGGATCCTTCCTGGTGCCCGGCTTCACGGCCGCAAGCGCGGACGGCGCCGCCGTAGTGGCGGCCCCGGGGATCCCGCGTCGCGAACAACACCGTCCCGCCGGTACTCGCCCCCGCGGCGACCGACGTCCGGCCGAGCGACGAACCGCCGGCCCAGCTCGCCCCCGCGTCCCACGAGCGGTCCAACCAGATCTCGTCGCCCCGCGCGCCGGATTCGAGAGTGCCCCAGGCCATCGCGTTCCCGTCGACGTGCAGGCGGATCGTGCGCCCGGACAACGTCGTCGGCGGAACCGGCTGGGTGTCCCCGCTCGGCTGGGTGGCGCCGTCGCAGGCGACATCGCAGACCTTCGGATGAATCCACTCCGTACAGGTGACCCCGGCGGCGTCCCCGCACGCGCGGATCAGGCCGCGCCGGTGCTTTCCGGGATCGGTCACGTTGTACATCAAGGTTCTCGTCCCGGTCCAGGCGCCGGGAATGCTCGCTTTGCCCAGTAACCCTTCCCAAGTCGCGCCGCCGTCCCAAGAGCGGTCGAGCCAGACCGAATCGCCGGTCACGCCGCGATCGATGCTGCCCCAGGCCATACCGTCGGCGTCGGAAACGTGCAGCCGGAGCTGCCGTCCGTTGAACACCTTGTCCGGAACCGGAAAGGTGTCCTGCTGGGCCCGCGAAGGGTCTAGAGTGTCGCAGGACAGCACACAGACCACCGCCGCGGCGGTCACCGGTTTCCCCGTCGGTACGGGAATCACCGTCAGAATCAGGCAAAGCGCGAGATGGATCAGCGATGACATCGTTGTCCGCCCTCGGGGTCGGCCACGCACCGGATCTGGGATGCCTTTCATGATCCGGGTTTCGTCACCGGCCGGTCAACGGGAACCACCGGTCAGATCTCGGGACAGGATTCTTGTTACGCCTCAAGCCCGTGCCGCGATCTGTAGGGATATCACTTTCGTGGGAGGTCTCGTGGAGCTGACGATCAACGCGGCGGGCGACGAACAGGCGCTGAACGAGTTCTACAGCTGGCTCCGAGACGACGTCGACGTGGCGCGGTCCGCGACGATCAGCACCGCGGGGTCCCGCGGCTCGGGGGAGATGGGGGTCTTCGAGGTCATCTGCATGTCCATCGGCTCCCTGACCGGGCTGGCGAACCTGGGGATCGCGTGGGGCAACTTTCTGCGCTCCCGCAAGGAAGCGCCGCCGTTCACCATCACGATCCAGGGCGAGCTGACCGCCGAGCAACGCGCCATGCTCCGGAACCTGGATCTCCCGCTGAGCAGGCCGGAGGACGTCGAGTGACCGCACCCCGGGCAGGGTTGCCCGATCCGCGGAAGTCCCGAGCCGTGCTGGTCGGGGTCTCGGAGTACGCGACGCTGGAGGAGCTGCCGGGCGTCGCGAACAACATCGAGGCCCTGAACCGGGCGATGACCGATCCGGAACTGTGGGGTCTGCCGGAGGAGCACTGTGTCGCGCTGCTCAATCCCGAGTCTCCCGACGAGGTGATGGAGGCCGTCCATCAAGCCGCGTCGGAAGCGACCGACGCGCTGCTGTTCTATTACGCGGGCCACGGTCTGCTCGACAACCGGTTCGAGTTGTACCTGGCGATGCCGGGTTCGGACAACGAGCGGCTCTACCGTTCCGTCCGGTACGACGACATCCGGCGTGAGGTCGTCGGTACCGCGCTGTCCTGTTACGGCAAAGTGGTGCTGCTGGACTGTTGTTACAGCGGCCGTGCCCTTGGCGGTATGGGTGGTTCGGTCGACGACCTGGCCGACCAGGCACGGGTCGACGGCACCTACGTCATGACGGCGACGGCCGAGACGCGCAAGGCGCTGGCGCCGCCGGGGGAGCGCTACACCGCGTTCACCGGGACGCTCGTCGACAAGCTGACGCGCGGACTGCCCGACGGTCCCGAGCTCCTCGACATGGAGACGCTGTTCCACCATATGAAGGCCGATCTGCAGGCCCGGCACTTTCCCGTGCCGCAGCAACGCAGCCGCAACGACGGCGCCGCGATCACGTTGGTGCGCAACCGATGGAGTGCCGGGCGAACGACGGTAGAGCGATCGACGCCGTCTGCGCGCGTGCTTCCCCAGCCGCCCGCCGGTTTCGAGGCGTTCCTCCGGCGGCGTCCCAGCGACGTGTACGCCGAGGTGCAGACGTTACGGGCGCACGAGCAGGACGAGATCGCCGAACAGCTCCTCGTCGCGTGCGCCGTCCTGCGGCCGGACCAGGAAGTCGCGGCGATCGTCGGGTTGCTCCGCCGTTCGGGCGCGACCGCGGACGTGGTGAAAGTGCTCATGGCCGTGTCCCGGCGTCCCCCGGACGAAGTACTGCGGATCCTGGACGCGCTGTACGACACGGAGCTTTCCGGGGAAGCGGCTCTGCTGTTGCATGAGGCCGGACACGGGTCCGTCCGCGATGCCGCGGCCTTGGCGCACCTGCTTCAGGACGGCGGTCGCGCCGGTGAACTCGTCCGGCTCCTCGACGCCGCGCTCGACTCCGCCCAGGCCAGTTCCTCGCTGATCGATCTCGTCAACGCCCTGTGGGTGGCAGGCCTGCGCGAAGAGGTCGACAGCCTGATCGGGCGCACAGTGACCAGGTTGCCCGCCCCGGCGGTACTCGCGCTGGCCGACGAACTACGGTCCGTCGGCAGGGAAGGGGCGGCGTTCGGCCTCTACGCGGCTTCCGCGGAGGCGATGGTTTCGCGTCCGCCGGACGTCGTCGCCCAGCTCTGTCACGCGATGGCCGAGGCAGGCCGTCCGGCGGACGGCGACAAGGTGGCCAAGGCGGTCATCGACAGCACCACCGAGTCCGGCGACTTTCTCGCGATCGCGCTCGCCTTTTGGGAAACCGGCCAGGAACAGCACGCCGAGCGGGTGCTGACCCGCGCGGCGAAAGTCCTGCGGAACGACGCTGTGATCGCCCTGGTGGCCGAGCTACGGGTACACGGCCACGACGACGCCGCCCACCGGTTCTGCTCGCGAGCCATGCTGAACCGCTCCGCCCAGTCCATTCAGGAGATCATCGCGGAGCTTCGGGAAGAAGGCTGGCCGGTCCTGGCGAAGAACTTGCTCGACGAGGTGACAGCCCAGGCCTCGGTGGCCACTGTCGCCGAGCTTCTCGCGCTCTGTACGGCGGCGGACCGGCAACGAGTCCTGAGCTTGGCTGGCGAACGCGGACAACACGAGGTGGCCGAGTTACTGAAAAGACTTGCGCCCGCCCAGCCCGCCCTCGCCAGGGAGTTCACCGACCGGATCACAGCGAAGGTCGAGACCAGGACCGAATTGGTCCCGGTCGTCATCGAGGGCCTCGGGCCCCGCCACAAGGAACAGCTGCTCGAGCGGATCATCGAGAACAACGGCGGCTCTGGTCTCGTCACGGTGCTGAACGCGTTGCCCGCCTCCGAAGCGAAGTACCTGATGTTCCTCATCGTCCGAGCCGGACAGGCGAAGTTCCTGTCGGTGGTGAGCAGCCTGCCGGGTCGTGACCCGCACAGGTTCCTTCGTGATCAGCCGGTGGAGAGACTTCCCTCGCTGATCAAGGTCCTGCTCACGATCCCCGACGGCAGCCGCTACACGGATGCCGTGCTCGCCGAGCTGGCCGCACCCGAACGAGGATTCCCGGCCATCACTCGGGAGTTGTCCACTCTCTTCGACGAGAACGAGACGATGGTCGGGAAACTCATGCTGAGCAAGACGTTGGCCGGGCGCTCCTCCTCCGACCTCAAGAGCTTCGTCCAAGCCCTCCGGATCGAGAACAGGCCGAAAGTGCTGGCCGCCACGGCGGACTGGGTGAAGGAGCACTACGAGGAGGTCGGGGCGACGGACGGCATCCTCCGCCGGATCGGCCTCCCCGAGTACGCGAGCCGGCGCTCTCTCTTCGGCAAGAGAACCAAACGCTGACGCTGTCGATCCCTCCGGTTCGGCACCGGGGGAGGGACGACCACCCCACCCCACGCGCCATTGCCGCCCTGGTCGCCTGCGGTACTTGGTGAGCCCGCCGAGGCGATCACTGTGACCAAGCCCCAGCAACAGCACCAGCAGCGCGCGAAGGAGGCCTTCACACGGCACCGCTGTGACTGCTGGTGCGCCTGGGACGAAAGTGGCGATCCCGGTGTCCGTGAAGGCCTCCTTCCCTACCCTCAGAGTAGGCAAGGAGGCCTTCACGGACTGGATGTGCGAGCGGCCGCAGCCACCCTCGACCCGACATCCCCGACAGTTTCACGCGCCACTTCCCAGCCACCGCAACGTCTCCAGCGCCACAGCCACATCCACCGCGTTCTCCGCCAACGGCCGGGGGAGCAGCTCGTCGGCCCGCGCCAGCCGCCGCACGACGGTGTTCCGGTGGGTGTAGAGCCGTTCCGCGGTCCGCGTCGTGTTGCCCAGTTCGTGCACGTAGGCCCGGACGGTCTCCCGCGTTTCGATGTCGGCGTGCCGGAGTTCACCGAGCGTGTCGGCGACGAACTCGCTCGCCTGCCCCGGATCGCCGGTGAGCAGGACGAGCAGCTGGATGTCCTGGTACCGCGCGATCTGCCGCGGTGAGGTGAGCCGGGCGAGCATCCGCTGGGTGGCGGCGGCGTCCAGATGGCTGCGGCGGAAGCCGTCGATCCCGCTGCCGGGCCGTCCCAGCGCGACCCGGACGTCGGGGTGCGGCGCGAGGTCTTCGGCGAGCCGGTCCGCCCGGGGCGGGGTCCGGCCGGGCAGCCAGACCCACAGGGCGGCGGCGCTGGCGACGACGGTCAGCCGGTGGGAGGCGTCGCTGGCCCGCATGAGTGTCTCCGCGGCGGCTTCGAGCTGCTGGGACGACGGCGTGGCCGAGCCGCTCCAGACGATCGCGGCCGTATGCGGGCCGGCGAGCGGGTAGCCCAGCTGGGCTTCGGCTCGCGAACGGCTGATGGGCGCGCCCTCCAGCAGCAGCGTGACCGTGGCCCGCCGTTCGGCGTGCGCGCCGCGGGTCAGTTCCGTGCGTTCGGCGGCCATGCGTTCGGACACGGCGGCGACGGTGTCCTCGATGAACGTGGTGATCGACAGCGACGAGACGTCCAGCAGCTCGCGGAGCAGGACAGGGTCCGACGTGAGGTCGAAGCAGATCTCGATCCACCGGCGCCAGGCCACCCCCTGTGCCCGCCGGTAAGCGTCGAGACCGCCGGAATCGAAGCCGCGGCGGACCATGTCGCGGGCGCCTTCGAGCACCTCCTGGTTCAGGTTCGCGGTGACCCGTTTGCCCGGATGCTGCACGTTGGCGGCGGCCCAGTGCAGCAGATTCGCCAGATTCGCGCGTTTGGTCCCCTCGGTGAGCACGGGGTCCTCGGCGACCGCGCGCATGCTGTCCCCGCCGAGCGAAGCCTCGTGCAGCTCCTCGATCCATTCGGCGCGCGGATGCAGGACGATCTCCGCGCCTCGCCGGAAGAGATCACGCGCCTCGGCGGACAGGGACGGCCATGGAGATGCGGCACTTTGCACCATGGGTCCATGATGATGGTGCAGATAGTGCTAGCGCAATTCCCCGGTGGACCCGCATCGTGGGGGGAACCGAGACGAGGCTGGAGTACCGCATGACGACGAGCACACCCGTCGAGCACCTCGACGTGGTCATCATCGGTGCCGGGATTTCCGGGATCGGGGCCGCGCGTTACCTGAAGACCGAGAACCCGGGCAAGACGTTCGCCATCCTGGAGGCCCGCGGCACGTCCGGCGGCACCTGGGACCTGTTCCGGTACCCCGGCATCCGGTCGGACTCCGATCTCCACACCTTCGGCTACGAGTTCAAGCCGTGGCGGGACAAGCAGTCCATCGCCGACGCGCCCCGGATCCTGTCGTACCTGCGTGAGACGGTCACCGAGAACGGCCTCGAGTCCAGCATCCGCTACCACCACAAGCTGCTCTCGGCCGCCTGGTCGAGCGACGAGTCCCGCTGGCTGCTGGAGATCGAGCGCACCGACACCGGCGAGCGCACCCGGCTGAGCGCGGGCTGGCTGTTCAACGCGGGCGGTTACTACCGCTACGACGAGGGTTTCACCCCGCGTTTCGAGGGCCGTGACCGGTTCACCGGCACGATCGTGCACCCGCAGCACTGGCCGGAGGACCTCGACTACGCGGGCAAGCGCGTCGTCGTGATCGGCAGCGGCGCGACCGCGGTCACCCTGGTCCCGGCGATGGCGGGGACGGCGGCGCACGTGACGATGCTGCAGCGCACCCCGACCTACGTCATGCCGGTGCCGCGTGAGGACAAGATCGCCAACGGCCTGCGCAAGATCCTCGGCGACGAACGGGCGTATGCGCTCACCCGCCGCAAGAACATCCGCAAGGGGCTCGCGGTCTGGCAGTTCTGCCAGAAGTTCCCGAAGACCGCCCGCGGGCTCATCCGCTACGTCAACAAGAAGCAGCTCCCCAAGGACTATCCGGTCGACGAGCACTTCAACCCGCCGTACGACCCGTGGGACCAGCGGCTGTGCGCGGTGCCCGGCGGCGACCTGTTCGCCGCCATCCGCAAGGGGCAGGCCGACGTCGTCACCGACAAGATCGCGACGTTCACCGAAAAGGGTGTCCTGCTCGAATCCGGGCGCGAGCTGGAGGCGGACATCGTCATCACCGCCACCGGCCTGAACCTCCAGGTGTTCGGCGGGGCGAAGCTCAGCGTCGACGGCAAGCCGGTGATCCTGCCGGAAACCGTCGCGTACAAGGGAATGATGCTTTCGGACGTGCCGAACGCCGCCTTCGCGATCGGCTACACGAACTCGTCGTGGACGCTCAAGATCGGCCTGCTGTGCGAGCACTTCTGCCGTCTGCTGGCGCATATGGACAAGCACGGCTACGACGTCTGCCGCCCCGTCCTCGCCGACCCGGGCATGCCGACGCGGCCGTTCCTGGACTTCGCCGCCGGGTACGTCCAGCGTGCCCTCGACCAGCTTCCGCGCCAGGGTGACCGCCTGCCGTGGCTGACGTCGATGAGCTACCACTCGGACATCAAGCTGCTGCGCGCGGACGACATCACCGATCCCGAGCTGCACTTCTCCCACGCGAAGGTCCGGGAAGCGGTGAGCTCGTGACAGACAGCTTCGCCGACCTGCCCGGCGGCCCGCGGATCTGCTACCGCGAAGACGGCGCCGCCGATGGTGTGCCGCTCGTGCTGATCGCCGGGCTCGGCCTGGATCTCACGTCGTGGCCGCGGCCGATGATCGAGGGGTTCACCGGCCGCGGCTTCCGGGTCGTCACCTTCGACAACCGCGACGCGGGCCGCTCGGACCGCATCAAGGCGCCGAATCCCGGCAAGGTCCGGCAACTGCTGGCCCGGCCCCTGCCGGGGGCGTACGACCTGGGGGACATGGCGGCGGACACCGTCGGTCTCCTGGATCACCTGGGCATCGAGCAGGCGCATCTGGTCGGCATGTCGATGGGCGGCATGATCGCCCAGACCGTCGCCGCCCGGAACCCCGGCCGCGTCCTGTCGCTGACGTCGATCTTCTCCACCACCGGGCATCGCAAGGTCGGGCAGCCGGCGCGGTCGACGTTGCTGCGCATGGCGAGGCGGCCCGCCCGGACGGCCGAGGAGTCGGTGGCCGGGCACTTGGCGATGATGGGTCACCTCGGTTCGGCGAAGTTCCCGCTGGACAAGGACGTCGAGACGGCCTGGGCCACCGAGCTGTGGGAACGAGCGGGCGGAAGGCGGGCCCGCAGCGGCATCGCCCGCCAGATCGGCGCGATCCAGGCCAGCGGCGACCGCACCGCCGAACTCGGCAGCGTCACCTGCCCGACGGTCGTGGTCCACGGCGACACCGACCGCATGGTCCACCACAGCGGCGGCCGGGCGACCGCGGAAGCCGTCAAGGGTGCCCGCTACGTCGAAATCCCCGAGATGGGCCACCACATCGCCCCGGACCTCGTCGGCAGGCTCGTCGAGCTCACCGCCGAACTGGCCCTCGACCCGGCAGGAGAATCCCGATGAGCAGCGTTCGCGGCAAGGTCGCCGTCGTCACCGGCGCCGGTTCCGGCATCGGCCGTCAGCTGGCCCTCGAACTCGCGCGGCGCGGAGCGCGCCTCGCGGCGTCCGATGTGGACGAAAGCGGGCTGGCAGAGACCGTCGCCGAGGTCAAAGCCCTCGGCCCGGAAGTGCAGGGCGCCGCGCTGGACGTCAGCGACCGGGCTGCCGTCCAGGAGTACGCGACTGCGGTCGCCGGGCAATTCGGTGTGGTGCACCAGATCTACAACAACGCCGGGATCGCCGGTGGTGGGCAGACCGTCCTCGACGCCGAGTGGGAGCTCTACGACCGCACGCTCGCGGTCAATCTCTTCGGCGTCATCAACGGCACCAAGGCTTTCCTGCCGCATCTGATCGACTCCGGCGACGGCCAGGTCGTCAACGTGTCCAGTCTCAACGGTTTCATGGCCCAGCCGACGCTCAGTGCCTACTGCGCCAGCAAGTTCGGCGTCCGCGGGTTCACCGAGGCGCTGCGTACGGAGATGATCGCGGGCAGGCATCCGGTGCGGGTGACGGTCGTCCACCCGGGCGGGGTCAAGACCGGCATCGCTTCGGCGGCGTTGAAGGAAGCCGAGGCCCGCGGCATCGAGCCCACCGCCGAACAGCGGGAGCGCGTCCGGGTGTACAACGAAAAGCTGCTGAAGATGCCCGCCGATCAGGCCGCCCGCATCATCATCGACGGGGTGGAAGCCGGGAAACCGCGCGTGCTCGTCGGGAACGACGCGAAACTGGTCGACAGGCTCGTCCGGCTGCTCCCGCGTCTCTATCCGAAGCTGATCGTCGACTTCGAACGGCGGCGCCTCGCGCGCTAGCTCAGGCGAACCGTTCCCACGCTGACTGGCGGCGCATCCCCAGCGCTTCGCCGATCCGGTCCCACGAGAGGCCACGGCGCCGGGCCTCGCCGACCCAGGACCGCAGGTCGTCGTCGACCAGCTCGCGGATCGCCTCGATGCGAGGCAGATGTGCGAGAAGGGCCGCGTCGTCGACACCTTCCCAAACGGGCGTGGCGCGCTTCAGGTCGGCGGGCTTGTTCTTGATCGCCTCGGCGCACAACACCACACAGTCGTCGCAGATGTAGACACCGGCACCGGCGACCAAGGTCTCGACGTTGTCGGCCGAACGCTTGCAGAAGGAGCAGCGGTTCACGACGGATCCTCTCGTCAGGCAACTCCTGACAAGTTATCCCGTCAGGGGTCTCCTGACAAGGCGGTCGCGATCAGGCGTCGACGCTCCGGTGCCCGAACAACCCGAGCAGCCACGTGTAGCGAACGGCTTCGCGTGCCTGGCCGTAGGCGTCTTCGGTGCCGATCCAGATGGCCTGCGTGATCAGTTCGATCGTGGCGGCGACGACCGTCCGCGCGGTGAACGGCGGCGGTGGTGGCAATGTGGGATCGGTGGCACGCAGCCATTTCGCCGTCCGGTCGAAGACGGCTTCCCCGGCGCGCAAGGTGTTCTCCCGCGCTTCGAGTCCCGCGTCGCCGAGCGCGTAGATCTCCAGCAGGACGGCGCGGACGGCGACGGGGCGCCGGTGCACGTAGTCGACGAGGAAGTCGCAGCAGGCGGTGACGGCGTCCAGCGGCGTCGCGGCTTCGGCGCCCGCGGCGACGCCGTGGGTGATGAACTCGGTGGTGATCTCGCGATAGGCGGCGAGGAACGCGTCCTGTTTGCCGGTGAACTGTTCGTAGAACGAGGTCCGTGACACGCCCGCGGTGGCGGTGATGTGGCCGACGGTGGTGGCGACGTAGCCGCGTTTGCCGGCGTTCTCCAGAACGGCGTCGATCAGCCGGGCCCGCTGGGTCCCGGCGACCTCGTCGCGGCTGAGGTTGTGCGGCCCCTTCGGCAGCCTGCGGTGCTCGGTCACGTGCGGCACCGTACCGGTCCAGAACGCCGTGAAGGCCTCCTTCCCTACCTTGAGAGTAGGGAAGGAGGCCTTCACGGACCATCGCGGTCAGCTGACCGGCACCTCCGGGGCAAGGGAGTTGCCGGGCGCGATCTTGCCGCAGGTGGACGGCGCGGTCTTGCCCGCGAACCGGTCGTTGAGCCAGCCGATGGCCTGTGGCGCCCAGGCGACAGCCGCCCCGACGTGGCTCAACGCGTTGTACTGGTCGTACTTGATCGACTTGTTGCCGGTGTCGCAGTACTGCCGAGCGAGCGAGCGCACGTCACCGGCGACCATCACGCCGTCGCCGGTCCCGATCCCCGGCGGGTTGCCGAAAGTACCTTCCAGGACACCGTTGTTGCCCTGTGCGATGTACCCGGGCACGGTGGGGGTCGCGGCGGAGCCGAGGTTGATCTTGTTCACGGCTTCGACGTACGGCAGCACCTTGTTCGGGTTGGTGTACTCGGGCTTGACGAACTTCTCCCACGTCAGCCCGGGATAGCGGCCGAGCGCGTCGACGATCGACGCCTTTTCCATATCCTTGAGCACCTGAAGACCGTAAGAATTCGCGTACGGCTTGAGATCGATGCCGAAGGATCGCGAGACCCCGATGAGCGCCATCGGAATGACGCCGGTCCACGCGACACTGCCGTTGACATACTTGAGATTGTGCGACGGCTTGACGAGCAGTCCGCCTTCGGCGAAGCCGACGAGGTTCTTGTTGACCTCGGGGGCGTAATCCGGCGCGAGCGCGGCGGCCCAGCCGGTCGCGATGGCGCCGCCTGAATAGCCGATGAGACCGAACCGGGTCTTGTCGTTCATTCCCGTTCCCGGCGACCGTGTCGCGGCACGGATCGAATCCAGGGTGTTCGTCCCGTATTCCGGACCTGCGGCGAAGTTCGCCTTCTGGCCCTCGGTGTCGGGAATGACGACGTTGTAGCCCAGCAACAGCGCGGGCGCGATGAACAACGCCTCCGCGTTGGCGATCAGGCCGCCGAGCGAGAGGTCGCCGGCGATCGCCCTCGACGGGCCGTGCTCAGGATCGAGCGAGTCGTAGAACGATTGGTACGAAACGGCTTTGGTGCTGTCGCCGGTGAGGCTGCGCACCACCGAAGTGACGTTGGCGGACGGCTTCCCCTGTGCGTCGGTGCTCCGGTAGAGCAACTGGGTCACCTTGAGCGGGGTGGGAATGCCGACGACGTGGTAGTTCAGCGCCCGGGTCTTCAAGACGGATCCGGGGCTGTACGACGACAGCGGTTCGCTGCCGCTGTAGCTGTAGAACGAATCGGTCGCAGGAGCGGCGGTGGCGGCGGGCGCGGCGGCGAAAGTGACGACGAGAGCGATCGCGACGGCCAGCAGACGAGCGGGCTTTCGGGTCATGACTCCCCTTTGAATCATGAAGTGGATCACACGTTTGGATGTCCGGAACTTACCAGCCGGTAACCTGTGATGTACAGAGGAGTACATGATTTCTTGTCACGCTCTTGAGGTCCTCCCATCGGGGTGCGCGAGCAAAGAAAACCTGTACGGGTGCTGGATTTGCGAAGGCGGGCGCGCGACTGTGATGGGGGACGGGTCGTACCAAGAGCGGGGTGGTGGCCTTGAGATGACGGACCTGGGCGATTCCGACGCCCGTGGAGGGGATCGTGAACTCGAGGTCGACGCCGATTTGGTGCGAGCGTACGAAGGCGGCGCCACGATCACGGAACTCGCCGCCAGTTTCGGGATGACCTACTACAAGGCGCGCGCCTCGCTCATCTCGGCTGGCGTTGAGTTGAGGCAGGTGGGGCCGACGACTCCGTCGGCCCCACCTGGTCTCGTCCAGGCGTACCTCGACGGGGCGACCATTCATGATGTGGCAAAGAGATTCGGGCTGAGTTTCGGGGTAGCCCGACGGATGTTGCTGCAGAGCGGGGTCCGGCTCAGACCCAAGGGAGGCGGATCACTGGGGACTGGTCGTCCCTAGTGTCACTATGCGTGATCGCTCTGCGCCTGCGTTGATCAGTAGGTGCGCCACCAGTCGCTGAACATCAGCGTGGAGGCGGTCACGAGAAGCATCGTCATCGCAGGCAGGGAACGCATGAACTTGTTCAACTGCAATCCTTTTCGGGGGTTCGGGAGGTTCGTGACCCGAGTCGACCGGCGCCAATCAACCCGGATATGCCTGTCAAGGTAGGGGCTGTCGGTTGTCTCGCGCAACCCGCAAACGGGGAGCCTTGACAGGCGCGTTCTACTAACAGTTGCGTCGTCGCACGCGCTAGCTGCGAAAATCAGCCGAACGATGGGCGTCTGACACCTGAAAGCGACAGGGCGAGTTCACCTGTCCGTGTACTTCTCGGCCGGCTGTCGGGACGGGGGCAGCATCGCGACCGTGTCCTCGTCGCCCCTCCGTCTGGCGGCCGGGATCGCGATCAGGTTATCCCCGAGTTCGGAGATCCGCGACTCCAGTTCGGCTGCCTTCGCGAGCCGCCCCCGGTCGCGGTAGAGGCCTGCCGCGCGTTCGAGAACGGCACGGGCGTCGGAGGAATTCCCCCTGTCGGCGAGGATGCGTCCAAGGGCGGCCAGCGCCCGAGCCTGCCCGGTCGCGTTGTTGGTGCGCTCGGCGAGGTCGACGGCGTGGTCCGCGTACTGGAGCGCCTCCCGGTCCTTGAGTTGCGCGTGCGCAAGAGTTGCAAGCAAGCTGTACAACTTCATGGTCGCAGGTAGATGATGTATTTCGTCGGCCAGCAGCAAGGCCTTGTTACCGTGCAGAGCGGCTTCGTCGTACCGGCTGAGTTGTGTCAGCACGCCGGCCAAGGCGGTATGGACGGCCATCTGCCCGGAAGTGTCTCCGGTTTCCCGGCGAACTCCCAGCGCGCGCCGATAGTGTTCGACCGCGGCGTCGTGTTCGCCCGCGACTTCGAGTGCGTCTCCCAGTCGGTACTCGGCAGTGCCGAGGTGGCCCGGGTCTCTGACGACGTGCGCCAGCGCGAGGCATTCGCGATACCGGTTGATCGCCTCTTTCGCGCGCCCGGCGTGGTGGTGTCGCCGGGCCATGTTGAGGAGGACGGCGAGCCTGCCGAAGTCGTCGCCCTGCTCGTGGACGAGGTCGTATGCGGTCTTGAGGTAGCGATCCGCTGTTTCGTCGTTCCCGAGGAGCATATGGACTTGGCCGAGGTCGTTGAGTGTGCTCGCCTCTGCGACAGGATCCCCGGCGGCCGCTGCCGACCGGGCGGCGATCGTCAGCCCGTTCACGATGTCGTCGTAGAACCCGTACCGGTCATAGATGTCGCTGGTGACGTGGGGAATGCGCCAGGCGTACTCGTGCAGTCCCTGCTGATGGGAGTCTTCGACGAGCGCGTTGAGATTCGTTCTCTCCTGGAGGCACCATTGACGTGCGGCGGCAGGGGAGTCGAAGTCCAGAGGTGCCGCGCCGGGCTCGATCGACGGCATCGGCGGACGGGGCTTGTGCGGGTGCACCGTCGCATGCGCGTTGAAAGCGGTGTGCAGGTAGAACGACAGCAGCCGCCGTCGCGCACCGTCACCGTCCCTCTCGCGGACGGCGAGTGTCGTCGCGTACCGGTGAAGGATGTCGTGCATGCGAAAACGGTCGAGGTCGCCGGGATGCTGGATCAGATGCGAGGCGAAGAGCGCGTCAAGTGACCTTCGCGCGGCGGGCACGCTGATCGCTCCTGCCGCGGCGAGTGCCGCCGGGCTCATCTCCGTGCCGGGATGCAGGCCGAGCAGGCGGAACATGCGTCGTTCGGCCTCCTCGAGCGCATTGTAGGACCACGAGTACGCGGACTGCAGGTGGAATCCGGCGCCGTCACCGTCGTCGCCGATCGTCAGGAGGGTTTCCGCGTCCTTCAGCTGATCGGCGAGCGTGCGCAGGCGCAACCCGCCACGGCTGGCCGCACGGTCGGCCACGATGCTCAAGGCGAGCGGGATACAGTCGCACAACCGCGCCAGAGCCTCAAGAGCTCCAGGTTCGTCCTGCCCTCGGTTTCGCATGCGATGCGCCAGCAACTCGCACGACTCGGCGGGCGAGAGCGGCTCGAGCGAGATCGACGGCACGTTCTGCAAGGCCGTCAGCGGGGTCATCCGCCGTCGGGAGGTGAGGACCACCGTGCACGGGGCCAGTACGTCCAGCAGCGTCTGGACGTGGGCGAAGTTCTCCACATTGTCCAGTACGACGAGCGCCGGTCTCCGGGAAAGGAGCGTGGCCAGCTTCGCCATCCGCCCGGCGGGGCTGACGATTCGGTCCACACGGAAGTCCAGAGCCGAAAGCAGGACATCGACGACGTCGGTGGCCTCCAGGCGTGGAGTCCGGCTGAATCCGTGCAGATCGATCATGATCACGCCATGGACGAACCGTCCGGCGGCGCGGTGGGCCCAGTGGCCGATGGTCGTCGTCTTGCCGACGCCGGGCGGGCCGGTCACGCAGACGATCGTCGCCAGCGGAGCGCTGGTCGCGCTGATGGTCAAGGAGTCGAGATTCGCCAGGACGTTTTCACGGCCCACGAAACGGTCGATGTCGCGCGGCAACCGTCGCAGTGGGACGACGCTTTCCTCGACTTGCTTCGGTTTCCTGTCTGCGGTTCCGGCGGTGACCTGAATGGATTTCGTAATCGAGGTCGTGAGCTCGTGATGAAATTCGCGGAGTTCGTCGGCGGCCTGCCCGTCGCCGTCGGCGCGGAACGCTTGGTACTTTCTCAGGTAGAACGCCGGGATTTCGCCGCGACGGCCCGCGGAGTTCAGTGCCTTCAGGCGAAGTTTGGCGAAGCCCAGTTCGTCCGGATGGTCGCGATCGAGTTCGTCCAGCCGCTGCAGTGCGGAGAGCGGTTGTCCGGTGGCGAGCAGTTCATCGAGCAGGAAAGTGTTCGCGGGTATCCAATCCGATTGGATGAACGACGTGCGCCAGTCTTCCGCCGGTCGGGTGGTGAGATCGGCCAGTGGATGCTCCCTCCACAGTCCTATCGCCACGGCGGCCGCCCCGCACGCGCGCAGGTGTTCATCGCTGTCGCCGAAGGTCCTGGCGTCCTTCATGGCCTGGCGGAAGGCGACATAGTCGATCAACGAAGGGTTGACGTCCAGGGTGTAGCGGCCGTTCGCGGTGACCAGTGACGCGGGCGCGCGCGTCTCCCGGAAAAGCTGGCGAAGACGGGTGAAATATTGGTACATCG
Source organism: Amycolatopsis speibonae (assembly GCF_042647925.1). NCBI lineage: Bacteria > Bacillati > Actinomycetota > Actinomycetes > Pseudonocardiales > Pseudonocardiaceae > Amycolatopsis > Amycolatopsis speibonae. The sequence continues at coordinate 39,425 of NZ_JBHRWK010000094.1, read as the reverse complement.
TAGCTCGTGGGTCGCGTGGACGTTGTTCTTGTTCGTCCCAAACCCATTCGACTACGTTTTCGATGGAAAGGCGTCTGCCCGGACGTGTCAGCAGGGCGGCCAGGATGCCCTCTTCGCGTCGCCGTCCCCAATTCACGACCAAATTCCCGTGCATTCGCACTGTAGTCTGCCCGAGAACTCCAAAGGCAACTTCCATGCCAGCCCCCTTCCCATCGGCAGTGTCCCTGCCGCCCCTCGCCTCGCTCTCCAGTTTCCCATTCTTTTCCGTTTCGAACCAGCGTGACCAGTATGGACCGGAGGGCGAGTGATCCTTTGTCAGGAGCTTCAACCACGGTACGAAAGGACCGTGTCAGGTGGACAGGCCACTCTCGTTCACACATTCGGCGGACGAGAGGGGAAGCTCGTGAGCAGAGAGATGTGGATCAGGGGACCGGTGGGGGCCGGCGCGGAGGCACGGGTGACACGGGCCGGGTGCCGGACGGCGCTCGTCGTCGTCCCGACCATGACCGCGGGTACGCGCCTGCTGGACATCGTGCCGCTGCTCGAATCGGATCACCGGGTCCAGGTGGTGTTCACCGTTCCGCACACCACGGACCACTGGCCCGGGGTGGAAGAGTTCGTCCGGGCGCAACACGGGCTTCTCCTGCCGTGGGAGCAAGCGGTCCAGCACACGTTCGACCTCGTCCTCGCGGCCAGCCATCGCCATCTCGATCAGCTCCGGGGGCCGATCCTGCTGGTCGGGCACGGCGCGGGGACGATGAAGTCGCATCTGTACAGCCGGAAAGCGGGGGCCCCGGCGCTGCCGGCCACCGGTCTCGATCGTGAACTGCTGACCTATCGCGGCCGGATCCTTCCCTCGGTCCTCGCGCTGGCCACGGAGGAGGAGCGGACGGCGCTCGGCACCTTGTGCCCGGAAGCGCTGCCTGTCGCGGTCGTGGCGGGTGACATCTGCCTGGACCGGATGACCGACGCCGGCCGGTTCCGCGAGCACTACCGGCAGGCGCTGGGGCTGAACCCGCGGCAGCGGCTGGTGACGATCAGTTCGACGTGGTCGACCGACTCGATCTTCGGCCGGGTCCCGAGTCTTTGCCGGGCGGTTCTCGACGCCCTCCCGCCGTCGCGGTATTCGGTCGCGGCGGTGTTGCACCCCAACGTGTGGACCGTCCACGGACGCAGGCAGGTGACGGCCTGGCTGTCCGATTGCGTCGAGGCGGGTCTGCGGCTCATCCCGCCGGACCGCGGCTGGCAGGCGACCATGATCGCGTCGGACTGGGTGATCGGTGACCACGGTTCGACCACCGCGTACGCCGCCGCGATCGGCCGCCCGGTCACCGTGGCCACCGAGCCGGGTGACCGGTTGCGCCCGGGAAGCATCGCCGACCTCGTCCGGGAGAACGCTCCGCTCCTGGAGTCGGGGCCGTTGACCGCCCAGGAGGCCGAGGCGATCCGGCGCCATGGAGACCTGTCCCCGGTCGCCACGGCGGCGATCAGTTCCAGGCCGGGCCAAGCGGCCGTGATCCTGCGCTCGGCGATGTACCGGCTCCTGGGACTGCCGGAACCGGACTGTCCGCCGTCCGTGCCGATGCTGCCGGCGCCCCTGCCGATCGAGGTGTGAAGACATGGACATCGTGTACGCCGTCCACGGTCATGCGCCGGGCGTCGCCCGGATCCGCCTGTGGATCGACGGCTCCGAGGGCGACGTCCTCGCCGTCGCGGTCGACACCGCGCAGACGGCCTGGGCGACGGCCGGAGACCTTTTGCTCCGGGAGGACAGCCGGACGGCCGGCCAGGCACGGATCGCCGCCGAGGCCGCGTTGCGCCGTCATCCCGGTGCCACCGCCGCGATCGCGGCCCATCCACACGGCTCTGTCATCTCCACCCGGACACGGACCTCGGCGGTGGCCGCGAAACCACGATCCGGGCCGATCGGCTGGGACTCACGGTTGGGAGCCGTATCCGGGATCCTCGGCGCGAGGAACACCCAATTCGGTGTGGAGCGCCTGAGCTTCGGCGAGATGGCCGGTGCCTTCCTCCTCGCGGCCGCACTGCCGTTCGACCTGGCCGAGAGCGGCCAGGATCTCCGCGGTGTAGTAGGGGGAATCGAGTGCCCGCACTGTCCGCAGTGACTCGGTCAGCCGGGCGATCGCGTCTTCGGCACGGCCTTCGGTGGCTTGGATGCCGGCGAGCGCCATGACGGATCGAGCGTGCTGGGCGGCGTCACCGACTTCGGCCATCACCGCCGCCGACGCGGTCAGCTCGATCATGGCTTCGCTGTTCCGGCCGAGCTTCGCGAGCACCTCACCCTGGCGTCGGCGGCACAAGGCCACCCCGCGCGGAATTCCCAGCCGCTCCTGCAGGTCGGCCGCCTGCCGGTAGAAATCGAGGGCGCCTTCGAGATCCCCCTGTCCTCGTGCGGATCTGCCGAGCTGGGAGAGCGCGGTCGCCTGTGTCCGGCCGTCGTTCTCCTGCTGTCCCAAGCGAAGTGCGACGACGTTCTCTTCCGCCGCCTTGTCGTATCGGCCGAGTTTGGCGTAGGCGAAGCCGAGCTGGGACCTCAGCCGTGCTTCCACCAGCGGCAGGTTCACGCGTGTCGCGGCTCGCACACCCCGCTCGTTCATCGCGATCCACGGCAGATAGTCCCGGTGGTGCAGGAAGAATCCCCACGACGCTTCGCAGAACTGCCACACGAGGTCGTCCCACTCGTGGTCCGCGGCCGCGGTGAACACGGCGCGGATCACGGACAGGTGGTCTCGCCACCAGGCGAGGCCCTCGGCGCGTTCGACGAAGTCCTTCGACCGCCTTTCGCGGGTGGCGTACCGGGCTCGATGGGGATGGATCGCCTCGTCGGCCGCCAGGACCCGGTCGAGGTACCACCCGGCGAACGTCCGGGCCAGCCTGTCCCGTTCGTCGCCCGGCAGCGTGGTGGCGGCCCGCGTCCGCGCGTCGCTGTGCAGCACCATGTGCTGGACGAACCGGTCTTCGCCCGCCTCGGTCAGGAGGTTCGCCTCGATCAACTCGTCGACGTCGTCCTCGACCGCGCTGACCGGGCGGCCGAGCGCGGCGGCCAGAGGTTCGGTGGACAGGAAGGGGCCAGGATGTACGCCGCACGCCAGATAGGCACGCGCCGCGCTCTGCGGCAGCCCTTCGTAGACGACCTCGAAGATCGCGTTCAACGAGAGCGTCCTGTCGGCGGAACGGCCGCCCTCGGACGTCCAGCGCCCGTAGGCGGCGGCCTCACGGGCGAGAGTTCGCTGCGGCCGGGTTCTGAGCCGTGCCGCCGCCACCGACAGCGCGAGGGGGAGTCCGCCGCACGAGGACACGATCTCCGAAGCGGCGGGCGGATCGGAACGGACGCGTTCGGTTCCGGTGTACCGCTCGAACAGCATCCATGCCTGGGATTCGGTGAGCGGGGGCAGATCGACGAACTGCGCCCCGTCGATCCCGAGATCGGTGAGCCGCCACCGGCTGGTGACGAAGACGATCGCCTCCGGCCCGGCGGGCAGGAGCGGGCGGACCTGGGCGACGGACGCCGCGTCGTCGAGCAGCACGGCCATCCGCCGCGACACGGTGGCCGTGCGGAACGACGCCGCCCGCTGGCCGAGGCTCGTCGGGATCTCGTCGGGTGAGCTGCCCAGCGCGGTCAGGAAACCGTGCAGGATCTCGCCGGGATCCTCCGGTGGTTGCTCGCGCGCGCCACCGAGATCGCTGTACAGGATGCCCTGGGGGAACTCGTCCGCTTTGGCGTAGAGCCAATCCAAAGCGAGCGAGGTCTTGCCGACGCCGCCCACCCCGCTCACCACCACGAGCCGCCGTCCGGTGTCTTCACCCCAGATCCGGTCGAGTTCGGCGGTGAACCGCTCCCGTGCTTGGAACACCGTCGGCGCGGCGGGGATCTGCCAAGGCCGGTCCGCGGGCACACCGAGGCCGGCCGGGGCGGTCATGGTCTGACCCCACCGCTCTTCCCGTCGGCTTCCGGCTGGTGCGAATGCCGTCCCAGGTCGTTCATGCGGTGCCCCCCGTATGTCTTCAGTGATCCGGTGTCTTTATAGTAATGCGGTTGCGTGCGAGAAATTCTGCGGAAAATATCACACGAACAGTCGAATTGATGCACGTGCGTCTGCATGGGCGTTTCTCTCGCGGTGCGCGAGAAGGGGTTTAGTCCACAATGGACATTTGGGTTCCCCGTCGTGGCTTCAGATCCTTTTGTCGGTGAGTTTCATGCCATCGGACATGATCTGCTCTTCCGCGACCTTCGGCGCGCTTGGCTCCGGCAATGAGCGGGTCACGAGCCAGCATAAAGCGGGCAATGCGATCAACGGCAGCAAGCCCGTTTGAAGAGACGTGTGCTCGGCGACCGTGCCGATGACGGGACTGGCGAGGCCGCCGATGCTGACCGTCAGGCCGAGAGTCACGCCGCTGGCGGTGCCGACCCGGGTGGGCAGGTAATCCTGTACGACCAGCGGACCACGGTGACCCGGTCCCGGCGCCCGGCCAGCCTGCTGCCCAGCAGTGTGCCCGCGGCCCCGCCGAGGTAGAGCAGGAACAGTGCGGCGGTGCCCGTCGTCGTGCCGCCGCCGACCCGCTGCCGGGCGTAGAGCGAGATGAACGTGCTCAGCCCGACGAACACGACGAGCAGTGGCGACATCCTGAGCCCGCCGACGGCCATGACGGCGGCGACGAGCACGGGGGCGGCGGCGAACCCGATGTTCCCGCCGAGGGAGAACCAGCCCATGGCTGTATGCCTGCCGCCGGCGATTCTCGCGACCCGGGCGGCCTCGGGGTGGTAGGCGGCCACTCCGATTCCCGACACGGCGACAAAAGCGAGCGTCAGCGCGTAGGAGTCGACGAGTCCGCCGATGCCGAGTCCGCCGAGGAGTGTGGCCGACGGCAGCAGCCACGGCATCGCCCATCGGTCGGTCAGCGCGCCGAACAACGGCTGCGCCACCGACGACAGCAGCGACGCGGCGAGCACGATGCCCGACACCGCCGCGTACCCGTAGGCGCGCTCGGCGGCGAAGAACGGCACCAGCGCGGCCACCGAACCCTGGTAAACATCCACACATGCGTGCCCTGCCGACAGCGGGACGATCGCTTTGTTCCTCGACACCCCGCCATGCTTGTCGCGGGCCGCCGTGTCGCGCTTCCGACAAAATGACAAACAATGACGGAAATCCGCCACTTGCCCGAAGCGCCGACAAGGGCTCCTGGGTCACTCCCGCCACCAGGGCCATCTGGGTACCCGCGGGGACCGTGCACGCCCATCAGGCGCACGGCGACCTCGAACTGCGCCTGGTCGGCCTGCCCGCCACGGTGAACCCGTCACGGCTGAACGAACCGAGTGTGCTGGCCGTCCGCCCACTCCTGCGTGAGCTGATCCGCGCCTACACCGATCCGCCGCACGACGACGCCCCGGAACGCCGTCGGCTGCGCGCTGTCCTGCTTGATCAGCTTCGTGCCTCGCCGCAGCAGCCCCTCCAACTGCCGACGCCGGACGATCCCCGGCTTCGTGCGCTGTGCGAGATCCTGAGCGCCGACCCGGCCGACAACCGGACACTGGCCGATCTCGGCGCGCGGGTCGGGGCGAGCGATCGCACCCCGGCCCGGCTCTTCAGGGCCGATCTCGGCATGACGTTCCCGCAATGGCGCACTCGGCTACGGCTCTGCCGCGCCTTGGCTCTCCTGGCCGAGAACACCCCGGTGACCGCGGTGGCGCACGCCTGCGGCTGGTCGTCCACCAGCGCGTTCCTCGACGTCTTCCGCCGCGCCTTCGGGCACACCCCGGGCACGCACTTCGCCCAGACCTCGTGAGTGGTACGGACGGTTACTGAGGGGTAGGGCCAACGTGGCGTGCCGTTGAGGTGTGCCCCCTCAATGGAACCGTCCGTGCCACTCACGAGGCCCAGCACCTGCTCGCCAGGCACGTGGTCCCGCAGGAAGCGTCGCCTTCTCGTCAGGCCGAGCTGGGTCGGGGTGGTCGTGAGTGGCAAGTGGGGTTGTTGAGGGGTAGGGCAAAGGCGTCACTCAGGGTGAGTGGTGTGTGGAAATGGGGACGCTCAATGTCCCTATTTCCACACACCCCAACCCGGCCGTCGTGACCGGACCGGTCAGTCGGTGCCGCAGGCCCGGCGTCGCGCAGAGTCACGTGCCTTCGGCCGCCTCGCCGGTTACCGGCGAACGCGAAAGCGGGGCCGGTCCACAATGGACCGGCCCCGCTTCACGTTCGGTTCTTTCCTACGCCTCGCTACGGCGACGACGCACCAGCAGCACCATCAGCACACCCGCGCCGAGGAGCGCGCCGCCGATGACCAGCGGCATGGTCGCGGAAGCACCGGTGTTGGCCAGCTCGTTGCCGCCGCCCGACTCGGCGCCACCGGGGGTGGTGGGGGCCGGGGTCTCGGTGGCGGGCGCGCCGCCCTGCTTCCAGCTCGCGGTCGCGTTCGCGACGACCGAGGTCTTCTCGGAGTCCGCGACGATCAGCGACTGGGCGGGGACCTTGGCGTAGTTCTCGCCCACGAACAGGCGGCCGGTGTCGAGGTGGCCGCTCACCTTCAGCGAGAACGAGCCCTCGCCGTCCTTGGCGTCCTTGGGAACGTCGACGAAGACCTTGGTGCCGTCCTTGATGGCGGAGGCCTTGATCTCCTTGCCGTCGGCGTCGACGACCTTGACACCCTCGGGCAGCTTGCTGGTCAGCTCGGTGATGTCACCGGTGGTGGCCACGCTGAACGGGCCGATCTTGCTGCCGGTCGCGCCGGAGGCCTTGGCCGGGCCGATGTCGAGGGTCGGCTTCGGCTGCTGGCTGATGCCGACGTTCTCTTTGCCGGTGAGGTAGTCGTAGAGCGCGAGGACGTCGGCCGAGGCCGCGGCGTTCCCGTCCATCAGCGGCTTCTCGCGGTCGAAGTCCTTGCCGTCGCTGAAGTGCCAGACGGCCGCCTGTGTCGCGGTGACGGCCTCACCGACGGACAGACCCTCGTTGAGCTTGACCCCGCTCTTGCCGAGCGTGCCCTCGATGGCCTTCACGCCGATCGCCGGGTAGCCGTGGTGCAGCACCCAGTTGATCTTCGCGTTGTTCTTGTTGAACGGCGAGTCCGCGTCCGGGTACTTGTTCCACGGGCGCTCGATCATGTCCTGGTCGGTGCGCATGTTGACTTCGATCTGGACGCAGTACATCTTGAGCTTGCTGCCGTCGGAGAGCTTCAGCTCGAACAGCTCCGGGACGTAGTGCTTGGGGTCCCCGAAGTTGACGCTGTAGCCCCTCTCGCCGGCCTTCTCGACGACCCGGCCCCGCGCCGCGCCGTCCTCGGCGAGTGCGGCCGGAGCGGCCATCGTCAGTGCGACGGCCGCGGTGGCGACCGCGATCCCGCCGCGAACCAGAACTGACCTGCCGTGCATGTGTCTCCCATCCGAATACGGACCACGAATGCCAGTGCCGCGTGCGACCACAGGCCCCGACCGCAACGGCTCGCCCGGACGGGGGATAACTAATCCCATCGAGCGAGAGCGGAGCATACAGAAGTCAGACATGTGGCTACTCCGGGGTATGGCCCATGTCCGAATTGCCCTGAAAGAAGAGTGAACGCCAAGAGAATGATCTTGGGCGGGTAGGCAACGGGACGAGGACGGAAAGAAACCGACAAAAAGCTCGCGTATGGAGGTACCGCCGCTGCTCCGCCCGCTGTTGAATTGGACCAGACCATTCAACGGTGATTGGAGTCCACATGACGCGACGGCACCTCCGTCGGGGGTTGTCCCTGGTGGCCGGGCTCGCCTTGGCGGGCGCGCTGCTCCCGGCCGCGAGCAGCGCGGAACCCCAGGAAGCGCGGCGCGTCCCGCTCGGCGAGCTGACCGCCACGGCGACCCAGGTCGCGTCCGGGCTGGTGAACCCGACCGCGATCACCGCGCTCGACGACGGGAGCGGCCGGATCCTCGTCGTCGAGAAGAGAGGCGTCGTCCGGGCCTACCATCCGAAGACCGGGCTCGCCGCCAAACCGGTGCTGGACATCAGCGACAAGGTGAACGGCGCGGACGTCGAGCGCGGGCTGCTCGGGCTGGCGATCGCCAAGGACAAGCGGGTCTACGTCGCCTACACCCGCAAGGTCGACAGCGCGGTGACGCTGTCGCGGGTTCGGCTGGACACCGGTGAGCTCACCGAGCTGATCACCCAGCCGCATTCCGAGTTCCCCAACCACAACGGCGGCCAGCTGGCGTTCGGTCCGGACGGGTACCTGTACTGGGGGATCGGCGACGGTGGCGGCGGGGGCGATCCGCTGGCCAGCGGGCAGCGGCTGGACACGCTGCTGGGCAAGATCCTGCGCGTCGACGTCAACCGCGCGTGCCGTCCGCTGCGGTACTGCGTCCCGGCGGGTAACCCGTTCGTGGGCGTCGCGGGCGCGCGGGCGGAGATCTGGTCCTACGGGCTGCGCAACCCGTGGCGGTTCTCCTTCGACCCGGTCGACGGTTCGCTGTGGATCGGCGACGTCGGCCAGGGCCGGTTCGAGGAGGTCGACCATCTCGCCAAGGGCAAGGGCGGCGCGAACTTCGGCTGGTCCTGCAAGGAGGGTCCGGTCGTGTTCGACCAGACGCGCTGCAAGGACGGCGTGACCTATACCGAGCCGGTCTTCCACTACATCTCCGGCGCGGAGGGCTGCGCCGTGATCGGCGGGCACGTCTACCGCGGCAAGAAGTACGCGTCGCTGATGGGCGGGACCTACCTCGCCACCGACTTCTGCCAGGGAACGGCCTGGGCCGTCCGCAAGAAGACCGACGGCACCTACGAAAGCGCCCGGATCGGCGAGTTCCCGCTCGACGCCACCACGTTCGGCACCGACCAGAACGGCGAGCTGTACCTGGCCGACGAACGGCCCGGCGGACTGCACCGGATCTCGTTCGCGCGCAAGGGCTGACAAAGCTCCTCGGCCGCGTCCGCCCGGCGCGGCCGAGGGCTCACTCCTCGCGCGGCAGCCGGACTTCGACCGTCCAGCCGCCACCCGGAGCGGGGCCCGCCTGAGCCGAACCGCCCAGCGCGGCGGCCCGTTCCCGCATCCCGACCAGCCCCATTCCGCCGCCGGTGTCCGGCGCCGGACGCTGCTCGGCGGGTCCGTTCGTGACGACGAGCGTGACCGTTTCCGGGGCGAACGCGAGTTTCACCGCGCGCCCGGTGCCGGGGGCGTGTTTGGCCGCGTTCGTCAGCGCTTCCTGCGCCGCGCGGACGAGGGTGTGCGCGACGCCGCCACCGAGCGGATCCGCGACGCCTTCGACCTCGAAAGCCACCGCCTCGTTCGCGCACAACGCGGCCAGGGTTTCCTCCAGCGGCAAAGCGTCTTCGCGCAGCTCGTGCACTGCCTGCCGCATCCGCCCGATGCCGTCCACCGCCAGCGACCGGGCACGGCGCACCGCGTCGCCGGCTTCCGCGTCCCTGCCTTTCGTGCCGAGCGCGTCGGCCATGTCGAGCTGCAGGGCGATCCCGGTCAGCGAATGACCGAGGACGTCGTGCAGTTCCCGCGCGATCCGCGTCCGCTCCAGCAGTGCGGCTTCCCGTGACTCGGACGCGGCGGCGCGCCGGGCTTCGACGGCGGCGCGTTCGGCGTTGAAGAGCGCGTCCCGCCGGTCGCGGCGCGCGATGCCGAGCAAGACCGGCAGGCCCACCGAAAGCGCGAGCCACCACGGCCACACGTCCGCGTCCGGGGTCATCGCGCCGACCACCGCGACCGCCACCGCACAGCAGACGGCGTCGAGGACGGCGACCCTGACAGCCACGGAGCGGGAGGCGAGTTTGATCCCGGCGACCGCGGCGGCGAGATAGGCGAACATCGGCGCGAAGGTGTTCGGGGCCAGCGGCAGGAGCACGGCCGCGGACACGGCATATCCGCTCGAGAGCAGGAGCTGTGTTCGCGGCGAGATCCGGTCCCACGGGAAGAACGAGACCACCGCGAGGAGCGCGACGAGCACGAAGAGTGCCGTGGTCAGAGGCCGCGCATGGACCTCGTGGGTGAAGATCCCGACCCCGGTCGCCCCGATCGCCGCCGTGATCAGGGCTGGCCGGAACAGCCGGTCGGCGAGCCGTTCGAGACGGAGCACCGTCGCGTTTCCGGTCATCGGGGCTCCTTGGGTGGAGAGGGTTCTCCACCCGAAGATACGGCCGCCGCCGCACGACGGCCCGCGCTCACCGCCATAACGTCGGAGTGTCTTCAAAACCTGCCCGAGGGGGAAACGATGAGCACTCCTGTCGAAATCGTCCTGATCGTCGCCGCGGTCGGATACATCCTTGTCCGCCGGCTGGCCGGAGACGTCGCCGAAGCCAAGCGGATGTTGCTGCTGCCCGCGATCCTCGCCGTGATCGGGCTGTCCAATGTGGACGAGAGTGTGCAGTCCGCGACCGCGGTGGCGTTTCTGGTGGGCACGCTCGCGGTGAGTGTCCTGTTCGGAGTCCTGCGGGGCGCGAGCATCCGGATCTACCAGCAGGACGGCGTCGCGCACATGCGCTACACCTGGCTCACGATCGCGCTGTGGGCCTTGAACGTGGCCGCCAAGGTCGGCGCGAACCTGCTGCTGGGCCTGCTCACCGGAGTCGCCTCCGGCGGCAACAGTGTCATGCTGACCATCGGCGTCGGGATGCTCGTCGAGGGTGTCGTGGTGCTCGCCAGGGCGGTGCGCACCGACAGCCGTATCGTCTGGAAGAAGGGTGAGGACGGCAAGGCGCACACCACCTCGCCGTTCCTCGACGATCTGCAGGCCAAGATGACCCGCCGATGACCGGAGGTACCAGGTGACCGTCTCGCTCGTGGTCGTCGACGATCAGGCGTCCGTGCGGGAAGCCCTCGCGGTGATGCTCGACCTCGCCGACGGCATCACCGTCGTGGCGACCGCGACCAACGGCGAGGAGGCCGTCGCCGCGGTCTCGCGGCATACGCCGGACGTCGTGCTGATGGACCTCCACATGCCGGTGCTGAACGGCATCGAGGCGACCGGCCGGATCAAGACCACGAGGCCGGAGGTCCAGGTCGTGGTGCTGACCAGCCTCGATGACGACGAGTCGATCCTCGCCGCGCTCGAAGCCGGCGCGAGCGGTTACCTGACGAAGGAAGCCGACAGGGCGAAGATCGAGCAGGCCGTGCACACCGCCGCCGACGGCCAGGTCGTCCTCGCCCCGGAGGTCCAGCGGCGGCTCCTCACCCTGGCGTCGCGCCGCTCGCGGGCGGTGGAGGAGGGGGACCGGTTCGGGTTCACCTCGCGGGAGAAGGAGATCCTCGGGTTGATCGGCGAAGGCCTGCGGAACCCGGAGATCGCCGCGCGGCTGGTGATCAGCGAGGCCACCGTCAAGACCCACATCAACAACCTGTTCGCGAAGGCGGGCTTCCATTCCCGCGCCGAGGCCGTCCGGTACGCGCTGAGCGCCCCGGCTCCCGCGCCCTACCGCTTCACCTGATCGCGTTTCATCAAGTTTTCATCATCCCTCCCTAGCGTGAGGCCGTCTGATGAATTCGGTGATGGAGGGCGACGTGGAGCAATCAATCCCACCCGGAGGCGCGCAGTGGCCGCCGCCGCAGGGCTGGGTCCCGCAACCGGTACCGGCGCCGCCCGCCCGGAAACCCCGGTGGCCGCTGTTCGCCGGTATCGCCGGACTCGTACTGGTGCTCCTCGCCGGGCTGACGACCTGGCTGCTGTGGCCCTCGAAAGCGGGCCGCGAACCCTTCGAGCAGGCGCTGGCAGGGCTTTCCTCGGCGCCCGCGGTGCGGAACAGCACCTCCGCGATCGGCGGGATGATCACCACGGACGTCAAGACGACCGCGTACGGCGAGACGTCCGGCACGATGTCCTTCCAGGGCAAGAAGATCGAGATCCTGGTAGTCGGCGGCAAGGTCTACTTCAAGGCGCCGGACGGCCTGTTGCCCGGATCGCGGGGTGACTCGTCGGCGGCCGAAGACCTCAAGGACCGGTGGATCACCGGTGAGGACGCGCTGTTCGGCCCGGTCGTGCGGCAGTTCGAGTCCCCGGAGAAGCTGGCCGCCCGCCTGCGCGAGGCGCTGGAGCGGGCGGAGAAGATCCCCGGCGACCAGAACGAGTCCGTCCGGGACGTCCCGGCGCTCAAGGCGAGCACGCCCACCGGTGACCTGTACGTCTCGAAGGAGGCCCCGCACAGGCTCCTGCGCTACTCCGTGAAGATGCCCGGCGGCATGCCGTCGGTCCCGAGGGTGCCGACGATGCCCGACGCGGGATCACCGTCGCAGATGCCTCCGGGCGCGGGCCTCGGCGAGTCCGATGTGGACGCTTTGTCGCCGGAAGAGACCGACGCCGTCTACGAAGATTTGGTGTCGAACACCAAGAAGCTGTCCGGCGCCGTCGACACCGGTGTGCGGTTCGACATGGACGGCGCGGCCACCGTCGCGTGCGGCGCCGCGGGCTGCACGGTGACCGCGAACGTGTCGAACACCGCGTCGGCGAACAGCGGCGGGAAGGTCACCGGCCAGGTCAACGCCACGATGACCGCGAACGTGACCATCGGCGGCCGTGCGGCGGGCAGTTGCCGGAACACGGCGACCCTGTCACTGAACAGCGCGGGCTCGATCAGTTGCGTCAACAGCGGCGCCGGTGGGGTCTTCTCGGCGGTCGAAGCGGAGAAGAAGGCCGACGCGGAGGCGCAGTCGCGGGCCGCGGGTGGGGTCCCGGTCCAGTACCGGATCGAGAGCATCGCGTCGGTTTCCGTCGTGGCCGAAGCGATCGGTCAGGTCGAGATCACCCGGCTGGTCGACGAACTGGGGGAGCGGCGGTCGAAGCTCGGCGGCAAGTGACCCGGCAGACCTGAAAGAAACAGCGCCGGGCGAACGGCTTCGATGCCGCGCGCCCGGCGCTTTCGCGTCCCGTTGGTTCGGGTCAGTCCGTGCCGTATTCGATCGCGGCGTGGTCGAGCAGTTCGTCGTCGCCCGAAGCCTTGCCGCGGGAGGCGATCACCTGCGCGCCGCCCGCGTCCATCGCCCCGATCAGCCCGGTCGACGCGGCCTGCGCGGCGCCGATCAGCGTCGGGTGCCCGCCGCCGACCATGCCGAGCCCGGCGTACTGCTCGAGCTTGGCGCGGGAGTCGGCGATGTCGAGGTTCCGCATGGTGAGCTGGCCGATCCGGTCCACCGGGCCGAACGCCGAGTCCTCGGTGCGCTCCATCGACAGCTTGTCCGGGTGGTAGCTGAAGAACGGGCCGGTGGTGTCGAGGATCGAGTAGTCCTCGCCGCGCCGCAGCCGCAGGGTGACCTCGCCGGTGACGGCCGCGCCGACCCACCGCTGCAGCGACTCGCGCAGCATCATGGCCTGCGGGTCCAGCCAGCGGCCTTCGTACATCAGCCTGCCGAGGCGGCGGCCCTCGTTGTGGTAGCTGGCGAGGGTGTCCTCGTTGTGGATCGCGTTGACGAGCCGCTCGTACGCCGCGTGCAGCAGCGCCATGCCCGGCGCCTCGTAGATGCCGCGGCTCTTGGCCTCGATGATCCGGTTCTCGATCTGGTCGGACATGCCGAGCCCGTGCCGCCCGCCGATGGCGTTGGCCTCCAGGACCAGGTCGACCGCGGTGGCGAACTCCTTGCCGTTGATCGTCACCGGGCGGCCCTGCTCGAAGCCGATCGTGACGTCTTCCGGCACGACCTCGACCTCGGGGTCCCAGAACCGGACGCCCATGATCGGGTTGACGATCTCGATGCCGGTGTCGAGGTGTTCGAGCGACTTGGCCTCGTGGGTCGCGCCCCAGATGTTCGCGTCCGTGGAGTAGGCCTTCTCGGTGCTGTCGCGGTAGGGCAGGCCGTGGGCCTGCAGCCACTCGGACATCTCCTTGCGGCCGCCGAGCTCGCTGACGAACGCGGCGTCCAGCCACGGCTTGTAGATCCGCAGGGACGGGTTCGCGAGCAGGCCGTAGCGGTAGAACCGCTCGATGTCGTTGCCCTTGAAGGTGGACCCGTCGCCCCAGATCTGGACGTTGTCCTCGAGCATCGCGCGTACCAGCAGCGTGCCGGTGACCGCGCGGCCGAGCGGGGTCGTGTTGAAGTAGGTGCGGCCGCCGTTGCGGATGTGGAAGGCGCCGCAGGCCAGCGCCGCGAGCCCTTCCTCGACCAGCGCGGCCTTGCAGTCGACGGCCCGCGCGATCTCGGCGCCGTAGGCCTTCGCCCGGTCCGGGACCGACTCGATGTCGGGTTCGTCGTACTGGCCGATGTCAGCGGTGTAGGTGCACGGCACTGCACCCTTCTCGCGCATCCACGCGACCGCTACCGAGGTGTCGAGGCCGCCGGAGAAGGCGATCCCGACGCGTTCGCCGACAGGCAGAGAGGTGAGTACCTTGGACATGATGGAAGTATATGCATAGTTGTGTATGACCATGCAAGCCGGGGTGAGCAGGGCAACTCGGGAGGGGTGGTGGCGGGAGGCGTGACTCGCGTGATCAGGGCCGGATCTCGCGTGTTCGGAGCCCGCGCTCGGGTGTGCGGCCTCCAGACACGCGAGTTCCGTCCTTGATCACGCGAGTGCGGTGCCTGATCACGCGGGTCACTCGTCGGGGCCGTGTCCGTTTCGTGACCTGTCCGCGGGGGCCTCCGTCACGAATACCAGGCGAAGGCCTCTGTCGGAATCGGCGATTTTCCTTGCAGGAAAAGGAAACCAGTCCGCTGACGGCGTGGCCGCGAATACCTGGCATGAAGACTTCGCGGGCCGATCGGGAACCACGCCTCCCCTTCTTCGGGGCGGCGCTGATCGGTGTGGTGGCCCTCGCCGCGGCACTGGCGGCCGGACACCTGGTGGCCGGGTTCATCAGCGCCAACGCCTCGCCGTACCTGGCGGTCGGCAACGGGGCGATCGATCTGACGCCGGTGGAGCTGAAGGATTTCGCGGTCCGGACGTTCGGTGTCTACGACAAGCTCGTGCTGCTCGGCGGGATGGCGGTGGTGATGGTGCTCGCCGCCGCGGCGGCGGGGATCGCGTCGCGCCGGTCACCCGTTCCGGGGATCGTGCTGATCGCCGCGTTCGGGCTGCTGGGCGGGTTCGCCGTCTCGCAGCGCCCCGACCTCACCATGGTCGCGTTGCTGGCGCCGCTGGCCAGCCTGATCGCCGGGGTCGGCGTCTTCGTCTGGCTGCACCGCCTGGCCACGGCCAGATCGCAAGCAGTCGAGGAGACGACCGACGCGGCTCCATCGCGCAGGTCGGTGCTGCTGGCCGGGGCCGGTGCGGTCGTGGCGGCGGGTGCGGCCGGTGTCGGAGGGCAGCTTCTCTCCGGCACGCGAGACGCGGAGTCTTCCCGGACGGCCATCGGCCGGCTCGTCCCCGCCGAACCGGCGCCGCCGATCCCTGCCGACGCGGATTTCGCCAAGCTGGGCACGCCGACGTTCCTCACCTCGAACCGCGACTTCTACCGCGTCGACACCGCGTTGTCGGTACCGCAGGTCCGGGCCGAGGACTGGAGTCTGAAGCTGCACGGCATGGTGCGCAACGAAAAACGGTTCACCTACGACGACATCCGCAACCGCCCGCTGATCGAGCGCACGATCACCATGACGTGCGTGTCCAACGAGGTCGGCGGGACCTACGTGTCCACGGCGAACTTCATCGGGGTGGACCTCGGTGAGCTGTTGCGGGAGGCCGAGGTCCTGCCCGGTGCCGAGCAGATCTTCTCCACCAGCGTCGACGGCTGGACCGCGGGCAGTCCGGTCGTCGCCGCGCTCGACCCGGAGCGAGGCGCGATGCTCGCGATCGGGATGAACGGGGAACCCCTGCCGGTCGAGCACGGTTTTCCCGCTCGAATGGTGATCCCCGGTCTCTACGGCTATGTTTCGGCGACGAAATGGGTCAAAGACCTGGAGATCACCACCTGGAAAGCGCGCCGTGCGTACTGGCTCGATCGCGGCTGGGGTGAACAGGCCCCGATCAAAACGCAGTCCAGGATCGACAGCCCGAAAGGATTCGAAACGGTACCCGCGGGCAAGGTCCGGATTTCGGGTGTCGCGTGGGCGCAGCGCACCGGTGTCGAGCGAGTCGAAGTCCGGCTCGGCGCGGGCGGGAACTGGCAGCCCGCAATGCTTTCCCGTGAGGTGGGCCTCAACACCTGGCGGATGTGGTGGACCGAATTCGACGTCCCGGCGGGCAGTCATCAGGTCACCGTCCGGGCCGTGGACAAATCCGGTTACACCCAGACCGACGCCCGCGCCGGAACCGTTCCGGACGGTGCGACGGGCTGGCACGTCATCAGTTTCACCGCGCGGTGATCGGCGTCACCCGAAAGAGTGGCAATCCGATTCCGTCGTGGTTCCGAATACCCGGTAAGAGTCCGAAAAACAAATGGAGTGATTTTCCGTGAGCAAGCTTCGCGTCGCAGGAATCGGTTTCACCGCGGTCGCCGCACTGGCCCTGACCGCCTGCAGCAGCAACGACACCGCTTCGTCGGGCAGCTCCAGCAGCGCGCCGGCGCCTTCGAGCTCGATGTCCGCCCCGATGTCCAGCGCCGCCTCCGGTGATGGCGTCACCACCAACGCCGACGTGTTCGGCCCGGCCTGTTCGCAGCTGCCGCAGGGCAGTGCGCCCGGTTCGCTGGACTCGATGGGCCCGCAGCCGGTCGCCAGCGCCGCCTCGACCAACCCGCTGCTGACCAAGCTGGTCGCCGCGGTGAAGGCCACCGACCTGGTGGACACGCTCAACAGCCAGCAGGCCATCACCGTGTTCGCCCCGGCGGACCCGGCCTTCGCCGCGCTGGGTGACGCGAAGTTCAACGAGCTGGCGGGCAAGCCGGCCGAGCTGGCCCCGATCCTGCAGTACCACGTCGTCGGCAAGCGCTACGACGCCAAGGGTCTGGAGGCGGCCAAGTCGCTGGAGAGCCTGAACACCGCGGGCGGCCCGCTCAAGATCGAGGGCTCCGGCGACAACATGACCGTCAACGGCGCGAAGATCCTGTGCGGCAACATCCCCACCAAGAACGCCACCGTCTTCGTCATCGACAAGGTGATGACCCCGGGCACCAACAAGAACTAGGTCCCCACACCGGTATCGCGGTGGCCACACCCTCGGGTGTGGCCACCGCGATACTCGTGTCTCAGGGAACGAGTGTCTCAGGGAACGAGCGCGGCGGCGTCCACATCGGTCACCACGAGCCGCAGGCTCGCGTTCTCCCAAGGGGTTCCGGTCAGCACGGCGCGCAGTGCGGCGCCGGCGACCTCCGTCAGCGGCGGGATCGGCACTTCCAGCGCGACGACGCGGATCTCGACGACGTGCTCGCTGATGTCGACGGCCATCACGTCGAGATCCCACGGCACCGCCGAGGCGGCGGCCGTGGTGGACGGTGTCGCCGCGCGCAGCCCCGGCACGTCGCGAAGCGTGCTCAACAGTGACGCGGTCAGTTCGGAACGTGCGGTCACAACAGTCCTCCACGGATTTCGATGTCCAGAATGGTCACCGAGACGGCCGAGGGGGTGAGCCCGGTCGCCTCGGTGACCGCCCGGCTGACGGCTCGCTGGACCGCTTGGGCTGTCGCGGCGGCCTGGTCCAGCCCGGAGACCGACAGGTCGATCTCCACGCGGACGTCCGGCGGATCGTGCTCGACGAACGCGCGCACCCCTTCGGTCGGCGCCGGGTCGAGGCCTTTGATCCGCTGCCGCGCGATCCGGGTCAGTGAACCCGCCAGCCCGCGCAGCCCGGGTTCCAGGCGCACCACGCCGGGGACCTTCGCCGCGGCATGCGCGGCGACCGCCGCGATCACCGGCGGGGAGATCACCGTTTCGGCCAGCTGTCTGGCCGGGGCCTGCTCACGCGTCATAGATGTCCTCCACCATCAGGTCGAGCCGGGACAGGTGGAGGCCGACCCTCGCACCCGCCGCCGCCGTGACCCGCTTCCGGACCACGTCCAGCGACTCACCGTCGAAATCATGGGCGATCGCGATGCTCAGTTCCACGTCCACGCCCAGCGAGTCGGTGATGTCCGGCGAACGGAGGACACGGCAGTGCCGCGCGCGGACGCCGTCGACGGAATCCGCGGCGAACCTCAGCACCGCCGCGACAGCCTGATCGCTGACCCGCACCTCTCCCGGCTCCGGGCTGGGCAGCGGCACCAAGTCCCGGCGCCGCACCTCGGCGCGGACCGCGGACATGATCCGGCCCGCGAGATCCGGCGACGGCTCGGCGTCGTCGTCGGCCAGCTCCGTGGTCAGTCCGCGCAGTACCCGGAGGCTCTCGCGGGCCGCCCGGCAGTGCGGGCAGTCGAGTTCATGCGTGTCCGCCCGGCCGGCGTCGACCTCGTCGAGCCGTTCCCAGACCTGTTCCACATCACGGCCGCACGGCAGTAGGTAGTCCTGAGTCGCGTGGTTCATCGCCATGGCGCCATCACCTCCGCCAACTGTGCTCGTGCTCGCGCGATGCGTCCGCGCACCGCGGTGGTGGTCGCCCCGATCGCCAGCGCGATCTCGTCGTAGGAGCGGCCGTGGACCTCGCGCAACAGCCAGCAGGCCCGTTGCTCGGCGGTCAGCTCCTCCAGCGCCCCGGTGAGCGCCGTCATCTGCGCGCTCGTCTCGGCCGCGCGATCCGGCCGCCCGGCCGAACCCGCGGACTCCTGCTGGTCGAGTTCGACGTCGGCCACCGGTTTCCTGGCGCGGATCACGTTGAGACACCGGTTGGTCGTCGTCCGGTAGAGCCAGCCGACGAACGCCGCGTCCTCCTGCAACTGGTCGAGCCGCCGCCACGCACCGAGGAACACCTCCTGGACGACGTCCTCGGCGTCGCCCTTGTTCCCCAGCATCCGCAGCGCCAGCCGGTACATCGGACCCTGGAACCGCAGGACGAGCTGCTCGTACGCGCGGATCTCGCCGTCGCGGGCGCGTGCCACCAGTGTCGCGTCGTCCAGGACCGTCTCGCCGGCGGCCGGCGCGTCTTCTCTCGCCGACGTCGTCATCGAGCGCACCTGTGCAGTGCCGCCATGCCGAAGCTCCCTTCCGCCCCTGATATCCGGTGGCTCCCTCTAGGACACGGCTTCCCCGGAAACGTCACGCGGCAAACCGGAACCAGCCGACCACGGCGCGGCGGATCGCGCACCCCGAAGTCAGGTGATCGCCCGGCGGCGGAACGCCCGGAGACTCGCAGGGGTGAAGACGAGGAGCGCGACGGCCAATCCGGTTACGCAGAGCCAGGCGGGGAGATGGGCGACCTGCGGGGTCAGCGCCCCGCGCAGGCCTTCGCTGACGTAAGTCATCGGGTTCAGCGCGCACAGCGCCCGGAACCAGGGGACGGCGCCGAGCTCGGGGAAGGGGAACTGGGCGGAACCGGTGAACAGCAACGGGGGCATCACCAGCGAGAAGGTGATCCCGATCCGGGCAGGGGCGACGAGCGAGCCGATGGTCGTCCCCACCGCGCCGCCCGCCAGCGCGCCGAGCACGGTGTACCCGAACGCCGCCGGGAGGCCCGCGGCCCGCCAGGACAGGTCGCCGAGCACGAGCGCGCCTAACGGGACCATGAGGACGGCGGTCAGTAGACCGCGCGACGCCGCCGCGAAGATCCGTTCGACGACGATCCAGGCGAGCGGCACCGGTGCCCGCAGCCGGTTCTCGATGGTGCGGGTGGCGAACTCCACGGCCAGCGGGAAGGACGCGTTCTGCGCGGCGGCGAAGAACGCGTTCAGCGCGACGAGCCCGGGCAGGAGCACCCGCGCGTAGCCGGGCGGGGTGTAGCCGAGTTCGCCGAGGACCTTCCCGAACACCAGCAGCATCAGCAGGGGCTGCATGAGGACCTGTGCCAGCACCCCGCCGAGCTGCTTCCGCGTGATGAGCAGGTCGTGCTCCAGCAGGCCCCAGAACACTCGCCACGGACTTACTGTCATATGCGAAGCTTACGCTTAATTATTTCAGTGAAAGACGTCGTCTCGCGGTCGGAATGACAAGTGCTAGCGTTGTATCGTGAGTGATGCAACGCAGGCCGCGGAATCGGTGCGCTGGGCCGTTTCGCGGTTGTCGTCCCGCCTCCGTGCCGAACAACCCGGCGAAGACCGGAGCCTGGGCAGGCTTGCCGCGTCGGTCCTGGCGAACCTGCGGCACAGCGGTCCCTTGACCGTCAGCGCGCTCGCCGCGATCGAAGGACTGCAGCCGCAGTCCCTGACCAGGGTGCTCAACGCGCTCGAAGCCGAAGGCCGCGTCGCGCGGCGTCCCGACGAGCACGACAGACGGGCTCAGCGGATCGTGCTCACCGAAGCCGGTCACGCGGCTTTGCGCGGCCATGTGCGCGACGGCAACCGGTGGCTGGCCCGGGCCATGGACGAAGCGCTGACCCCGGCGGAACAGGAGATCGTGCGGGTGGCGGCGGGGCTACTGCTCCAGGTCGCCGGGCACAACGCCGGAGACGAGCGCGGATCGGGCGCCGCGCCGCCCTTGTGAATCACCCCTGCTTCAGGCTCTGACGGGCGAGCGCGGGGTAGTCGTCCAGGGTGATGTCGGTGGCGAACTTGTCGGTCACCCACAGCATCCAGCGCAGCACGAGCGGCCGCCGGAACATCTGGTCGCGCAGCTTGATCCGCAGCTTCGTCGGCGGCGCGAGGAACGGACCCGCGTTGGCGCTGCGGGCGATCTTGGCGTAGCCGCGGAACTTCTCGTCGTAGCGGCGGAAGGCCAGTTCGTGGTCGCCGTTCGCCGCGGCGAGTTCGCCCGCGATGACATACGCGGCCACGACGGCGAGCCCGGTGCCGAAGCCGCCCAGGGTGTTGCCGTACGCCGCGTCACCGAGGAGCGCGACACGGCCGGTGGAGTAACCGTCCATCGCGACGCGGCTGATCGAGTCCAGGTAGACGTCGTCCGAGCGCTTCACCGCCTCCAGCAGTTCGGGCACCCGCCAGCCACCGCCGGCGTACGCGGCGGCCAGGATCTCCTTCTGCTGCTCCGTGTCATACCGGTCGTAGCTGAGTTCGGGGGAGGCGAACACGAAGAACGCGGGCGCCTTGGGCCCGCCGGTGGCGGCCAGGCGGCCGGGCTCGTTGTACAGCACCGCGGTGTCGCCGAAGTCGCTGCTCTCGTCGATCTCGACCAGGGCGTAGTAGTGGCCGAGGTGCTTCACGTAGTCGGCCTCCGGGCCGAACGCCAGCCGTCGCACGGTGGAGTGGATGCCGTCCGCGCCGAAGACGAGGTCGAACCGCCGCGGGGCGCCGCGCTCGAAGGTGACGTCGACGCCGTCGGCCGTCTCGGTCAGCGAAGCGATGGAATCGCCGAAGACGTACTCGCACTCTTGAGCTGTCCGGTCGTACAGGATCCGGGCCAGGTCACCGCGCCGGATCTCGACGTCGCCGCCGGTGAACTCGCCGGGCATGACGGCCAGCGGCCGCCCTTCGGAGTCGATGAAGGTCTGGTCCGTCCCGCCGGTCTGGTGCCGGTGGATCTCGTCGAGGATGCCCATCCGCTCCAGCACGGCGCGGTGGGTGGCGCCCTTGAAGTCGACCGCCTGGCCACCGGTGCGCGGCTCCGGCGTCCGCTCGACGACGGTGACCGCGTAACCCTGGCGGGAGAGCCAGAAGGCGAGGGCGGGTCCGGCGATGCTGGCGCCGGAGATGAGGACTGTCCTGTTCGTCATGGCAGAAGCTTCGCGGCCGGCGTTGACGAAGCACTGACCGTCCGCTGACGGCCGTCCGTCAGCTCCAGCCGGGCAACGGGAGGGTGAGCTGCCCGGGGTCGTCCGGCGGCGCGGTCTCGTAGCGCGGCGGCGTCGCCGACAGGCCGATCGGGTTGCGGGTGAGCCGCACGGAGGTGCCGTCGGGCCGGGGGAGATCGACCGTCGGGTTCAGGCCGAGCCGCTCCGCCAGGGCGAACGCGCCCGCGACGTCGTTGACCTCCCCGGCGGGCACCCCGGCCGCGCTCAGGTCCGCCGCCCACTCGGCGGCCGGACGACGGCAGAAGTGGTCTTCGAGCAGGGCGCGGAGTTCGGCACGATGCTCGACCCGCGCCGGATTGGTCGCGAACCGGGGTTCGCCCGCGAGCCCCGGCAGGCCGATGACCTCGCACAACGCCGCGAACTGCCGGTCGTTGCCGACGGCGAGCGCGAGTTCGTGATCGGCGCAGGGGACGAGTTCGTACGGGGCGATGCTGGGGTGCCGGTTGCCCATCCGCGCCGGGACCGCGCCGCCCGAGGTGTACGCGCTGCCCTGGTTGACCAGCGCGGCGAGCAGACTGGACAGCAGGTCGATCTCGACGCGCTGCCCCTGCCCGGTCCGGTCGCGGTGACGAAGCGCGGCGAGGATGCCGACGCTCGCGAACAGCCCCGCCAGGACGTCGACGAGCGCGACGCCGACCTTCTGCGGCTCGCCCGCGGGGTCGCCGGTGATGCTCATCAGCCCGCCGACGGCCTGGATGAGCAGGTCGTAACCGGGCAGCGCGGCGCCGCCGCCCGAGCCGAAACCCGTGACCGAGCAATAGACCAGGCCGGGATTCGCCGCCAGCAGGACCTCCGGGCCGAGACCGAGGCGGTCCATCACGCCGGGCCGGAAGTTCTCGACCACGACGTCGGCCTCCCGCGCGAGCGCGCGGGCCCGGGCGAGGTCGTCCGGATCGCCGAGGTCCAGCGCCACACTCGTCTTGTTCCGGTTCACCGACTGGAAGTACGTCGCCTGACCGGTCGCGTCGTAGGGCGGTCCCCAGCTGCGGGTGTCGTCACCGGTGCCCGGCCGCTCGACCTTGACCACCGTCGCGCCGAGGTCGGCCAGCAGCATCGTGGCGAACGGGCCGGCGAGCACCCGCGAGAAGTCGAGGACGCGAAGCGGACCGAGTGCGGTTTCGGGCATGGGCCCGACCCTAGGCGGCCTTTCGCGACTTCGAAGTTGTGATCGCGCTCACGAAAAGCCGGTTTTCCCATTACTTTCCTCTAGGTACCTACTATCTCCAGGAAGGTAGCTTCGGTCGCGTCAACGAGACACGAACCGAGGAGCGACCATGATCGTGGTGACCGGAGCGACCGGGAACGTAGGACGACGGCTGGTGGAAACCCTTGCCGCCGCAGGGGAAGAGGTGACGGCGGTATCGCGCCGGATCTCGGCGGAGGACGTGCCCGACGGCGTGCGGACCATGCGGACCGACCTCGCCCAGGCCGACGGACTGAAGCAGGTCTTCGACGGCGCGGACCGGGTTTTCCTTTTGACGTCAGGGGAATTCCTGGCGGCGGGCGGGGACGTCGCGGAAGTCGTCGCGGCGGCGGGGGAAGCGAGGATCGTGCTGCTGTCCTCCCAGGGCGTCGGGAGCGGACGGCACGCGCCGGCGTTCGAGGAGGCCGTCAAGGCGTCGAGTCCGGAGTGGACAGTGCTGCGGCCGGGAGGCTTCGCGTCGAACGCCTTCCAGTGGGCACCGGCGATCCAGGCCGACCGCGTCGTCGCCGCGCCGTTCGGCGACGTCGCGCTGCCCGTCATCGACCCGGCGGACATCGCCGACGTCGCGGCGGCCGTCCTGCGGGAATCCGGCCACCACGGCCGGACCTACGTGCTGACCGGACCCGAACCGATCTCGCCCCGGCGGCAGGCGGCGGATCTCGGCGACGTGCTGGGCGAGCCGGTGCGCTTCACCGAACTGAGCGAAGACGAGGCGCGGGCGGCGATGTCGGCGTTCATGCCGCCGGTCGTCGTCGAGGCCACGCTCGCCATCCTCGGCTCGCCGACGGAGGACGAACAGCAGGTCAGCCCCGACGTCGAGCGGCTGCTCGGCCGACCGGGGCGGACCTTCGCCGAATGGGCGGCCAGGAACGCGGCCGCTTTCAAGTGACTACTTGAGCACCAGGGAGTGGGCCATCTCCTTGAAAGCGGGAAGCTGGTCGCCGTGCTTGGCAGGCTCGAAGTCGCCCATGATGAGGATGTAGCCGGTTTCGGTGAACACCATGACGGCGTACGCGGTCCTGCCCTTGCTGTCACGGCCGAGCATCTCGAAGCCGGACAGCCCGGCGAGAGTCACTTCGGTCACGGTGTCGGCGGAGGGTGTCGACGGCGTCTTCGCGAACCTGTCGACCGCGTAGGCGCGCTTGTCCTCGGGCAGCCGGACCTGACCCATCGACGGCGCAGCGAGGAGCTTGGGGCCGCCTTGCTCACCGCGGTTGTAGGTGATCGCGGCGGTGGATTCCTTTCGCTGGTAGCCCTCCGCCGCGGTCAGGTCGAAACCGATGCTTCCCGGTGCGGCCTCGGCGCTCCAGCGGGCGCCGGAGATGACCTTCTTGAAGTCGTCGATGGTCAGGGATTCCCCCGGCTGGAGGGTGCCGGTGATGATCACCAGCGTGTCGTCCGCCGCGATCATCGCGTTGACCTTGCCGAAGGTGCCCGCCGCGACCCGCTGGGTGCCGCTGGTCAGGAACGCCGGGAACCCGGCGATCCGCAGCTCGACGGGCTCTTCCAGCTCGATCCCCTGCTGCTTGGCCCGCTCGCTGGTCAAACCGGCCGCGGCCTGGTTCAACGCCTCTTGGACGGGCTTGCCGTCCATGGCCTGCTCCACGACCACGACGGAGGTGCCGGAGTTCGACCGGCCGAGGCCGGGCAGGCTCGGCTCCACCCGCATGCCCTTCGGAACCAGCAGGGAGATCCGGGTGCGCGGGATGGCCTGTTCGTCGCCGGTGGGGGCCGCGGCCGCCGCTGTGCTTGATGGCGCTGTGCTTGATGCGGCCGTGCTCGGCGTGGTCACTTGACCGGTTTTCTGCGTGCTTCCGCATCCGGCGACGAGCAGGATCACGGCAGCACAGAACACAGAACGAAGACGCACTGATTCCCCCTTGGATTCAAAGGGAACTTTACGGCATCCGTGCCAAGGGGCGGCTCGCGAGACGGGGTCGGTCGTGTGGGCAGTGGCAGGTCCGTGAAGGCCTCCTTGCCTACCCTGAAGGTAGTGAAGGAGGCCTTCACGGACCTGCGGATCGCCACGTTCGTCCCGGACGCATCAGGAGTCACGGCGGCGCCGCGCGAAGGCCCCCTTCATGTACTTGAGGCGACCAGGGCGGCGGTGACGCGTGGGTCGGGGTGGTCGTGAGTGGCAAGTGCCGTTAGAACGACACTTGCCACTCACGACCACGGTGAGGCGGATGAGAAGGACCTCACCGCCCGCGAGTTCGCGCTACTGGAGACCCTGCTGCGCAACCGCGGCCAGGTGCTGTCCCGCGAGCAGTTGCTCGGCGGGGTCTGGGGCTTCGACTTCGATCCCGGCTCGAACGTGGCGGACGTCTACATCCGTTACCTGCGCGGGAAGATCGGCGCGAGGCGGATCGAAACCGTGCGGGGGATGGGCTACCGGCTCGGCGGAACGGTCGTGCGGCACAGTGTGTCCGAAGTGGACTATGCCCGCGAGGTCGCCGTCGTCGACGTCCGGTTCCGGTCGGACACCGGTGAGCGGGTGCGGAACGGCCACCGTCGTGGCGGTGGCGAAAGGGCTCCCTTCGCTTTCGCTGGCCGAAGTCGTCGCCACGAGCGGGCTGATGAGCCGGACGGACCGCCAGTATCTACTGTCACTCGGCGATTTCCTGACTGTCGCCGAGGCACTTTCGTCGTGTTGCCTGGAGATCGACGGGCAGCGGGTGTTCGGCTACTCGCCGACCTATTTCGACACGCCGGATCGGGCGCACCGGCAAGATCGGCGGCGCCGCGGACGGCGTTCGGGTTCGCGGAGCTTCGCCGCCGGGGGTGACTTGGTGCTTGCTGGAGGTGAAGTCGGCTTCCGGGAACAGTCGGTGAGCAAGTACTGCGCGGGCCTGGTGGCGATGGGGCCGGCGACCGGCGCTGCGGCGGCTCGGCGTGGCGTAACGATCGCGACGCGGCGGCCGACCCTTGCTGTCGGGCCGGCCGGCCCGAACCGAGGGAGGACGCCATGAGGACCAGGGAGAAGGCAGCGCTCGCCGTGGCGGGGCTGGCCGTCGCCGCGGCCGGGGGCACGGTGTTCGCCGGGACTTCCGGCGCCGTCGGCCCGTCGCCCGCGCCGAGCGCGCAGGCCGCGGAGACGTCGTGCGTGACCGACGGTGCCGGGATGTGCACCGTGCCGCACGCACTGGGCGCGGTCCCGGCGGTGGTGGTCGTGTCGGCGAACACGCCGGGGCAGTTCAACGCCTACATGCTGAACACGGTGCAGGGTTCGTATACGGCGACCACGTTCCAGGTGCGGGCGATGTTCAACCAGACCACGCCGAAGGCGGGCGGGGCGATCTGGTTCAGCTACGCGGCCTATGGCGGGCAGGTTTCGCCGCCGACGACGCCGACACCAACGAAGACGACATCGCCAACCCCCACGCCGACGATGCCCACCAGCCCGACCTATCCACCGACGTCGGAAACCCCTCCGGGTGGCGGCTCGGGTGCGGGTAGCTGACCGTCCAAACAGGACCGTAAGCACTAGGGGTACGGCGGCGGCCGGTCGTCCAGTTCCTCGGAGAGGATCGTGTCGATACGGGCGCCGGCCCGCCGCAGTACCCGGACGCTCGCCCTCAGTGACAACGCGGTGCCGACGGCGACCACGAGACCGAGCCCGATGGCGATCGAACTCGCCACGAGCGCCTCCCTGCCCGGTGGGCGTGACGTTCCGGCCCAGTCCCGATGGTCAGCGTGTCCCGGGCGGCGATCCGCTCGGCATTGGTCCTTGAAACCTAGACGAGCGTGCTTTGTTCCGTGCCGGAAACCAACTGTTTGGCCTAGGCGATCGTGGCAGGTGAGCGCTGTGATAACTTGGAGCGAACTGGGACTTCTGTGCGTTCGCAAACCCGCTGTTCGGGCTGGGACGGCTCCCGCGGAGGTGTCAGGACACCGTTGGGGCCGGTAGCTCAGTTGGTTAGAGCAGGGGACTCATAATCCCTTGGCCGTCGGTTCGAGCCCGACCCGGCCCACAACATCAACATCCCTGCCGACCTGCGGGAATGGTGGTGCTTCGGCGGCAATTTCGTCTCGGCGTTGATCGTGACTGGGCTCCGTTATGTCTCCGTTTGCTCCGGTGTGCTTATAGGTGGAGGAGTGCTCTGCGGAGCCGGTTGGTGGCGTAGCAGCCTTTCTGCTTTCTTGTCACAATCGCTGTGGTGGGGATTTCAGCAGGTCCGGAGTTCTTTGCTTCCACAGCTGGACAAGCTGGGCGTGGTCGCAGGTCGGCTGGGCGTGATCCGTGTTCTCGAGCAGAAGGCCAGTGACGTCCGCGGTCTTCCCCTCGCACTGCGCACCCTGGAGCCGATGCGGTCATGTCAGACGGTGAACTTGAGGTAGAGCGTGGTGTACCCGACGGGAGTCCTGAGCCCGGCGCCGCATTGATGTTTGGCGAGTTCGATCCGTTCGGGGCGTCAGGTGTACTCGTGGTCCGCTTTGGCTTCGAACGACCCGGTGTCTGCAGGATGCCGTGGTCGTACACCTTCTTCTGGAAGGTCTTGAGTTCTTCCGACAGGATAGTTCCTGCGGTCGCCTGTCTGCCCTCATTTCTGTGGTTGCAGCCGGTAGAGCGAACCGGTCTTGACGGCGACCACTCCGCCGATCGTCGCACCTGCGGGTGCGACGGCTTGCCAAGCCATGCCTTCCGGCGCCGGGGTCGTCGTCTTGGTGACCGAACCCGGCAAGCCGATGAGGCCGCCGCCGATGACGATGTCGTTCTGGTCGACGACGAGGACGCAGTCGGCGCGTGTGCCGCCGATGGTGGCCCAGCCGCTGAGGAGGGTGTCTCCGGTCAGTGCGGTGCCGATTTCGCCGTGTGTGTCACCGGGTTCCGTGCCATGGGGGAGGGGGGCCGGTGTGGGCAGGTGGCTGCCGAGTTCGGGGCCGCCGCAGCCGAGGGTGAAGGTGTCGTTGAACGGATACGCGCCGAGCGATCGGGCGGCGGCTGCGGCTGCGCGCTGGATGTGGAGGGCGTCGAGGACGGTGGGGGCGTCGACGCGCAGGGCGATGGCCGCGAGGTTCAAGGGACCGTAGTCGTGCCGGACGCGATCGGCCTTGGCACCGCCGATGGCATGGGTGAGGAGTGCGACGGTCATGGTGGCGACGATCAGGTGGCGTAGAGGCCATTGTGGACGGTTGATGACCACCAACGCGAGCAGGGCACTGGTGGCGAGCGCGCCGATGATGACGTATCGGCTGATGAGTCCGACGTTGCCGCCGGGTGCCTGATCGGTCGTACGGCCCAGCGCCAGCATGCTCGCGAGCAGGAGGGAGTAGGTGGCGAGCGCGATCCAACCTGAGACTCGAGGACTTGTTTCGCGGACAAAGTAAACCAGTGCGGCGATCGTGAGCCCGCCGGCGATCACCGCGACGACGGCGACGTCGGCCGACCATAGCCCACCGAGCGCCGCGGCGAGGACGGACAGCCTGCCGTCGGGGTCGAACGCCGACGTGGCCAGGGAATGTTGCTCGGAGGGCTTGGTCAGAAACCATGTCACGACAACGAGAATTCCGATCGCGCCGGGAATCAGGACACGCGGACGGGAGTCCTTGCGAAGCCAGGCGATCAAGGCCAGGACGAACCAGATTGGCAGTGCCGCGCCGAAACTGAGGCAGCCCAGCGCCGCGGCGGCAACTGCGGCCCAGCTCAGGCCACGATGTGCGCACGCGATCGCGAGCACGCAGAAGAAGACCGCGGGGATCCAGCTGATCCCGTTGGTGCCCTGCAGCCACAGTTCCGCCGCGTGGGAGCTGAACAGCAACCACGAGAAGCCCGCCAGGAGAACGGATTTCTTCGTGGTGGAGAGGGAATCCGGGAGCATCGAGTACAGGCAGGCCACGATCCCGGCCACGAGCAGCACCGTGAGTATGGTCAGGATCCGGTTGTCCCCGCCGAACCACGCCGCGTCGGCCCAGAACACCAGCGATGGCAGGACGAAGGGCTGATCGAGGTGATAGGTGAACACCTGCCCGAGCAGATCACCGTTGTCGTCGGTGATTTTCGCCAGGACATGCCAGTAATCGAGCAGCACGTGCATTTTCGGAGCCCGTACGGCTGTGAACAGCGCCAGCCCGAACGGGAGGACGGCGAAAAGCCACAATGCGACCTGACCGGGCCGCCGCCACAGGGGGTGCTGCGTGGGGCCAGGGAGCTGGTCCCCGTCAGTGGGGCGAGCGAGGGCGTAGTGGTTCACGAATCTCCTGCCGGGGTGAGGTAGGCGCGCAATCCGGATAGTCGGGCGTTTTGCCTGATTCGGCTCCGAATGTGTGCTGACCAGTGTCTTTACGGGATCCGACGCTGCCTGGCAAGGGTGAGGTTCACCTCAGGTGGTGATGTAACGACCGTGTGTGGTCTCGACGATCAAACGGCTCGGTCGGGCGGGTCATTCCCTCGATCACCCCCGGTCCCCGACAGACCGAGGGGTTGCGTCGACGGCGTTCGCTGTCGTGATGGAGGGGCGGTTTCGTATTCTTGTTGCGCCGTGAGGTCGTAAGGACCCGGTGGATCAGAGCTTTGGTCTTCGTACTGATCGCCGTACTGGTGATCGGGGGCACCGAAGGGGTCTCGGCGCCGCCTCGAGCAGCGGCCGCCGAGCGGATCGACCCACGGGACGTCGGCGTCCTGCCGTCCGAACCCGCTGCCACGGTCACGCCACAGTTACCGTCCGCAGCGGATTTCGGCGCCAGTACCCGGCTCGACAATGGCGCTGGTAGTCATTTCGATCCGCAGCGGTCGAAGCCGGTGTCGCGGTCGACGTTCGTCACCGAGTACGAGAACCCTGATGGAACCCGGTCGGTGCGGCAGTCGAACCAGCCGCTGAACGTGCAGGACGCGTCCGGGAACTGGCAGCCGGTCCAGACCACTCTGTCGACCGATCCCGCGACGAAGCGCGCCGAGGCGGATCAGCATCCGCTGAGCCCGTCGCTGGCGACGAAGGCCGACGACAGCGCCGTGCTGCAGGTCGAGTCCGGTGGGCACACCGCGAGCCTCGCGATGGACAAGGCCGCGGGCTCGACCGCCGCGGTGAAGGGTGACTCCGTCACGTATGCGGAGGTCGCGGCCGGGACGGACCTGGAGTACGAGGTCACGCCGGGCGCGGTCAAAGAGACCATCAAGCTCAAGCGCCTGCCCGCCGATGGCCGTTCGTCGTGGAAGTTCAAGCTCAACACCGGTGGCCTGACGCCGAAGCTGGAGAACGGCACCGTCGTCCTTTCCGGCCAGGCGGGTGTGGCGAAGATCGTGATGCCGCCGATCGAGACCTGGGACTCCACGGGCAACGGCGAGACTGCGCCCGCGATGACCGGCGGCACCTACTCCCTCGAGCAGGCCGGAGCGGACTGGTGGCTCACCGTCGCCGTCGACGCGAACTGGCTGCGCGACCCCAAGCGCGTCTTCCCGGTCTATGTGGACCCGACCTTCACCTATGGGGTGAAGGAGTCCCATTCGTACCGGTCCGATGGCACGAACTGTGACGCCTGTGGCCTGCGGATCGGCAACAGCCAGGCCAAGGGCGACACCTACAACCGCAGCGTCTTCAACGTGGACTACACGCCGCTGTTCGGCAAGACCGTCGTCGGCGCCCGCATGGACCTGACCCGCAACACCAGCGTCGTCGGATCCCTGAAGACCTGGAACGCGAACCTCCACCACGCGTCCGCCTTCAACTTCAACGGCGTCGGCGGCTACATGACCAGCGCGCTCGTCGGTGACGTCGGCAGCTTCGTCGGCGAGGGGCTGACCGGCTTCATCCGCGACCGCGTGAACGCCCGCGACGGCTCGGTCTTCTTCATGCTGATCGGCGCCGAGAACGCCGGGACCTGGACCTACAAGAACCTCAACGCCACCCTGACCGTCGACACCGGCTCCCCGGCCCCGGCGACCACGCTCGTCGCACCGGCAGATGGCACCGTGTCAACGTCGCTCACGCCGACTTTGTCGGTGAAGCCGGTGACCGACCCGGACGGCGACGCGGTTAAGTACTGCTTCCGGATCGCGACCGGCGCCGACGCCAAGTCCGGTGTCGTGGTCGAGTCCGGCTGCCTCCCGACGCCGACCTGGACCGTTCCGGCGGGGATTCTGCAGGACGGCGTCGCCTACACCTGGCAGGCGATGACCGCCAGCGGCGGAACCACGATCACACCGACATGGATCGGTCACCTCAAGGTCGACCAGCGCATCGGTGACCACGGCCCGTCGCCGACGGCCGACGCCGGACCTGTCACGGTCAACCTCGCCAACGGAAACGTGACGACATCGCAGGCGAGTCCCACGTTCACCACCGTCGGTGGTAACGCCGGCCTGAACCTCACCTACAACTCGCAGCAGCGTGACAGCAAGGGGCTGAAAGCCTCCTATTTCGCCGACCTGTCGCACAACGGTTTGATCAGTGACGCGCAGCAACCGGCACTGGTGCGTACCGAGCCACAGGTCAATGTCGACTGGGGAGTCGAGTCGCCCTTCGCGCCCGCCTTGTCTCCGGACTGGTTCGTCGCTCGCTGGGAAGGGTTCTTCCAGGCTCCGGTCGCCGGCACTTACCAGTTCGCCGGAGTGCACGACGACGGCGCTGTCATCTGGATCAACGGCGCGAAGGTCTACGACGTCGGCGTCCCGAGCGATGTGAACTGGACTCAGTCCACCGGCGTTTCCCTCACCGCGGGCCAGCGTGTCCCGATCAAGGTCGAGAACGCCGAGGCCACTGGCGCGGCCAAGATGCGCCTGTTCGTGCGGACCACCGACAACACCACGGTCGCGCCGCAGATCGTTCCCGCCGAGTGGTTCAGCACCAGCGATCTGCCGGTATTGCCGCAGGGCTGGACGCTTTCGGCTGACTTGGACGGTGACGGAACGAGCTACATCGAAGCGAAGGTCACCGACCAGACCATCGTTCTGACCGATGCCAGCGCCGCGAAGCACACCTGGACCAAGAAGAGCACCGGCGGATACAAGGCGCCGGACAACGAAGATGGCGTGCTCGCCTTGGATTCGGCGGGCAAGGTCACCCTGACCGACAATGGCGATGTCTTCGTTTTCCGCTCGGACGGCAAGCTCGAAAGCCAATCCACTACAACGGATTCGCGCAAGCCTGCGGCGCTTCAATACGTTTATGACGGCGCGCCGTCCCGGTTGCGGGAGATCAAGGACCCGGTCTCCGGCCGGTCGCACGTCTTGCACTACAACCGTCCCGGCGATGACTGCTATGGCGGTGTCACCCCGCCTTCGGGCGCACAGGCTCTTCCGCCGTCGCAGATGCTGTGTCGAATCAGCTACTGGGACGGAACCGAAACCCGTCTTTGGTATGTCGGAGGCAATCTGGGTCGGATCGAGGACCCTGGTTCCGAGATCACCGACTATGCCTACAACGCGGCGGGGCTCCTCACCGGATTGCGCGGCAGTCTCGCGAACGACTGGATCGCCGCGGACTCGGCGAACAGGAAGAGCGGCGAAGCCGACCTGACCAACCAGATCACCTACGACACTGCCACGAAGCCGAAGGTCACCGGGTTCACCGCGTCAGTTCCGGCGCTTGGTCAGCCACGACCGGCACGCTCGTACCGGTACGACTCAGCCAACCGACAGACCTTCGTGGACGTCGCCGGGCTTTCGCCCGTGACCGGTTACTTCTCGAAGGTCACTTACGACGATGCCGATCGGACCACGTCCACGACCGACGCCACGGGCAAGACCACGACACAGGAATGGTCGCCCAAGGACCTGGCGCTGTCGACGACGGACCCGGCGGGCCGCAAGACGACGACCGGTTACGACTACGCCGACCGCCCTGTCGATTCCTACGGTCCCGCTCCGACATCGTGCTTCTCCGGACTGCAACCGAAGTCGGACTGCCCTGGTGGCATGGCCCACGGGCACGACGGCTACGACGAAGGGATCAACGGTCTCGCTGTCAGCTGGTACGAGAACGACCAGCTCTCGGGCACCCCGAAGGTGCACACCACCGGGTTAGGCGCCACGGACGGCGCTTTCGTCAAGAACTGGAACAGCGCTGCCCCGACGGCCGGTGTGCCTGCGGACCACTTCTCTCTACGTGCTACTGGGGACATCGTCTTTCCCGCCGCAGGGGATTACACCTTGCGAGTGCTCGCCGACGACGGTGTCCGCGTGTGGGTAGACGACCAGATCGCGATCGACGATTGGATCAACACGACGCCGAAATGGCGCCAAGCGGTGGTGCGCAGCGACACACCGGGGCAGGCCAAGCGCATCCGCGTCGACTACTACGAATTCGACCTGACCGCCCAACTCGAGCTGCACTGGACGACGCCTTCAGGTGCTCAGCAGCCCGTGCCCGGAACTCAACTGCGCCCCCGCTACGGTCTGAAGACTTCCAGCACGGCGTCGGAATCATCCGGAGTGGCCGACAAGGTCGCCACCACGACGTTCGGCGACGCCGGAATCGATCCGGCATACGGCCTGGCCACGTCCGGTTCGGCAAACCCGTCCGGTCTCAAGGTCGGCGGCTCGGTCAGTTACGAAGCACCGGGTTCCGGCTATCTCCGCAAGACCGCCAAAACCATGGCGAGCGGCGCGAAGACCACTTACGAGTATTACGGGGACACCGAAACCCGGGTGAACCCGTGCGCGCCGGGCAGCGTCGCGATCAACCAGGGCGGCATGCCGAAGCGCTCTCTCGCCTCCGCGCCAGCCGCCGGCCGTGCGAGGGTGGAGGAGCGCGTATACGACGCATCAGGTCGGGTCGTCGCGGAGTCGACCGGCGATGCGTGGACCTGCACTACCTACGACAACCGCGACCGGCCGCTGCAGGAGCAGATTCCCGCCAGCAAGGACGCGCCCGCACGAACTGTCATTCACGACTACGCGGTAGGCGGCGATCCGCTTACCTCGTCGATCTCCGACGACAAGGGCACGATCTCGACCACGGTCGACCTCCTCGACCGGGGCGTCGCGTACACCGACGCGAACGGCGTACGCACCGCTACGTCCTATGACCTCGTCGGTCGCGCCGTCACGTCCACGGTGAATCCTCCGAACAAAGCCGATGCACCGCGCACGATGTCCGTCACCTACGACGACACGGGCAAGGTCCTCACCCAAAAGCTCGACGATGTCATGCTGGCATCGATCACCTACGACACCGCCGGTGAACTCGCCACGGTCAGCTATGGCAACGGCACTTCGCTGTCATCGATCGCGAAGGACAACGGTGCCCGGTAGTTGGCTCTCGGCTGGAAGACGAGTGACGGCAAGTCAGTGATGTCGCAAGTCGAGCGGACCGCGGCCGGAACCATCGTCGACGAGTCGCTCGGTGGCATCGACGCCAGGCCCAACGCGGCGAACTATGTTTACGACGCTGTCGGACGGCTGACCGAGGCCTTTGTCACCGGACATCACTACACCTATGACTACACGTCGACGGCGTCGGCGACATGTCCGGCCGCTACCCAGGGCAACGCCGGCCTCAACACCAACAGGATGCGCCTGCTGGACGAGACAACGGCCGGCACTGCTGAGACCCGCTACTGCTACGACGCGGCTGACCGCATCCTCGCGACCGAAGGTGCGAGCGCGCTATCCGAGTTCTCATACGACGCCAACGGCAATACGACCGGCTGGAAGGATGGAAGCGGCGCAACCACGACGCTGACTTGGGACGGGTCCGACCGGAACATCGGCGTCGCGACAAGCGGTCCCAACGCCGCGGCCAACGCGAATATCGCGTACACGCGAGATGCGGTAAATCGCATCGTGCGCCGGGACCCTCGTGACTGTGACAACAACACCGCCGTGCGCTATGGCTACACCAACGGCGAGGATGCCGCAGACCTGACGCTCGGCGCCGACGATCGATTGACGTCGTTCACGCTGTCGCTACCCGGTGGCGTGCTCTATTCGGCCAAGGTCGGCTCGGATGGCGCGTTCACACCGTCCTTCGATCACCCGTCGATTCGCGGCGATCTGGTGTTGACCACCGACGCAGCCGGTCACCAGACCGGCGATCTCCGCACCTTCGATCCCTACGGTCAGCCGTTGACCGCGACCGGCGCGGTCGACACCCAGAACGTGCCGGACAACTCGCCTGGCGCGATGGACTACGGCTGGCTCGGCGAGCACCAGCGCGCCTACGAGCACACTGGTGCGTTGTCGATCGTCCAGATGGGAGCCCGGCCCTACAGCCCCCTGCTCGGCCGGTTCCTGTCCGTCGACCCCGTGGAAGGCGGCTCGGCCAACGACTACGACTACGTCGCGGGCGACCCGATCAACGCCACCGACCTCGATGGCAAGATGTGGGGTTGGCTCAAGGCCGCGGTCAATGTCGTCACCACGGTCGCCGAGTACGCGGCCTGGATTCCAGGGCCGATCGGGACGGTCGCCAGCGGAATCGCCGCGGTGGGCAACGCGGTCCAGGGCAACTGGGGTAAGGCGGCGATGTATGCGGCAAGCGCGGTCACTTTCGGTGCGGCTCGCTACGTCGCCGCTGTCGGGAAGATCGTGCAGAAGTCGAAAATTTTCGGCGCGTCCAGCAAGTTGTTCGGCAGGCACAAGATCGGTATCTTCAACCGGAACGACAAGCTCAGACTCGGTTGGACATGGAAGGGTAGCGCGAAGAAGGGTAACCACAGCCTGGCGCTGCGTGTGGGATCGAAGCGTTCGTACCTTGGATTCCGCGGGCGCTATGTGCGATGGCGTGGCAAACGGATCAACGTTCACTTCCACTACCACATGGTCAAGGGAGGACGATGAGCTACTCGCAGCCAACGGCCGACCGGTTCGTGGGAGCGCTCAGAACCGCTTACCGGGAGCTGATCGAGAGCGGGGCGGTCTCCCTTACCGTCGACCATGACGATGCCGAGACAATAGTCCGACTCGAGCCGACTGTCTCGGGTGCGCCGCGCCTGCAACTGCGCATGGCCGGAAGCACCGGGGAACTGTTCCTCGACGACTTCGACCCATTCGAATTGGACGAGGCTTCGCCGGACGACGTCGAGG
This sequence comes from Amycolatopsis speibonae, assembly GCF_042647925.1. Lineage (NCBI taxonomy): Bacteria > Bacillati > Actinomycetota > Actinomycetes > Pseudonocardiales > Pseudonocardiaceae > Amycolatopsis > Amycolatopsis speibonae. The sequence goes on along the minus strand of NZ_JBHRWK010000094.1, from coordinate 3,636 downwards.
AGTTCGCGTCGTTCACACGAGCGCTGGTCGATGGGCAGCTTGCGCTGGTCTTCAGGAAGACCTTGCTCGGCTGGCGTCCAGCGGCAGTCGAATGGTCCGGTGGCCAATGGTCGCTTCCGGGGAACCCAGGCGTCGTGGGTCTACTTTTCCGGCCACGCAGGGAGAAAGTGCGGGGATACGCCTAAACCGAAGCTGAAGACAGAGTGAGGACCGGAAGGAACCGGTCCTCACTCTGTCGCGTTGGTCCGGTAGCACGCCGCGCGGACGTCGTCTCGATGTGACAAGGCGCGCGCCACATCCGGCGGAGTGCCGGGCAGTCGAACGCCGATTTCGTCGAGAAGTCGCGGTCCAACGAAGTGCGGCTGTCGACGATGAAGTCGTTAGTCCGACTGTGGCGTCGTCGGGATCAATCCTGCTTGCGCTGGGACGACCGCTGACAGGAAACCCGGTTCCGACCCACGACGGACCAACCCCGCCTGCGCGGGACGACACCAATTGACCTGGTTGTTTGAGGATCATGCCGGCGAATCTTGTTCAGTTAGGTCGGCTTCGTATCTGATTGGAATCCTCGATCGGGTGGCCCGCGAAGGGCAGATCGAGCAGGCCTACCGGGATGCCGTCGTCGCGGGCGATCCCAAGGCGCTCTCCGCGTTCGCGGGTTGGTTGGAGGAGCAGTCCGGTCGCGGAGCCGAGATTGAGCAGGCCTACCAGGACGCGATAGTTATCGGCCACCCCGAGATTTACAGGGGTTAGCTCTTGTGAATGTCGGCAAAGCGTACCGGCTCGGCGGTGGCCGCGACGGCTGTCGTTGCCACCGTGACGACGGCGGCAACGGCAGTTCCGCGGAAGGCCATAAAGGTCCGATATTCCTAAACGTGCACCTAGCCCTGGGTGAAACGTTAGCAGGGTTGCGCGGTCAATGAACCTTTGAGGTATTTTGCGCGGACGAATCCGACGGCCCTGTTGCCCGGATTGCGGTTGAGCACCAAGTTCCAAGTCCCTTCCGGCGAATTACTGTTCACGAGGTAGCAGAGGTTCGCCAAAATGTCTCGGGCCGGCCGCTGCCGATTCGCATGTTCTTCATTGCACACCACTGTGGGGCATTGAAAAAGAGAAAGTTTCGGGATGTCCGACGTCACGCCGACTCCGACCGTGTTGCAACTGTCCCTGGTGAGTGCGCCCTGGAGGTACTGTGCTCGAACGAACCCGACCACCTCGTTAACCTCGGCCCGGTGCCCGCCCCCGAGGTGGCATGAGCCCGAAGCGCAACGACGATGTGCCCCCGCCTGCCGTCGCGGGTGAATGGCGCATCCGGTTCGGCACCAGCGACGCGGTCACCGGCTGGCAGGAGCTGACTAACAAGGCGACGGGCAACACCCGCGGCGCCTGGGACGTCATGCGCCTGAGGCCCCGGCAGGGACCCCGACAAGCGTCATCACCAGCTCAAAGGCAGCCTGGCCACCGGCACCGCCGGCGGCCGGGTTCTGCCGCAGTGGCAGATCGAGGTCACCGGCGGCGGACGTATCTGGTACCTGCTCGACGAGGACAAGCACACGGTCTGGGTGATGAACGCCAGCCTGCGGCACCCGAAGGAAACGGAGTAGGCCGCACCTCGGCTCACCAGACTGCTTCGGGGACCAGCCAGGTAGACGGAAACTGTCGATGTCTCCATGCCTGCATAACATCAGGGACTGATCTAGCGGCCCGGAGAGGTTCCCGCTCAAGCGAGGATCACGTCCTGGTTCGAAGCATCTGAGAAGGATCGGCTGAGCGGACTCAATTATGCGGATTTCGCAAATTATCTAGGGTCTAGGACTCATTTTCGGTGATGCTTTTTTGTTCACTCGGCTGGCCTATGGTCAACGTCATCCAACCTCCGGTTAGCTGCGACTTGCATCCAATCTGAAAAGTCTGGGTATAACTGAGGGGGAGAAGCGCGATGAAGGTTGCTCGTTCATGCGCGGCGCTGCTTTTCGCTTTTGCGCTGACACTCACGTTAAGCCCTGCGGCGATGGCTTTCGATCCGCCGCGCCGCCCAAACTGTGGTGACACGATCTACCTGGTCGACGTCAGTTCCGGGTTGAATACCGCCGCGTTTCGCATAGTGGGCGTCGGGCTCTCCAAGTGGCTCGGAGGCAACGGCTCTGGAACTCTTCACTTCTCGGCGACAGCTGGCGGAAAGTCGAGTTTCTTCCAGTCCGGCGCATCGGCGCGGGATGGGGCACGGTCCGGGAGGGTGGTGATCGACGGTGCCAGTCACGTGGCAGTCCATGCGTGGCTGGACAACTCCTCGGGGACCACCAAGTGTGAGAAATACATGTCCTTCTGACTTGCGAGGTTGGCGTGCAGGGATTCTGCTTCGTCTTGCGACACAGGAGCCCGGCGCTACACTGAGATGGTGAGCAAGTCGTCGATCGTTAATTCGGTGCAAGTGGTCAGCGCGCTGAGTAATCCTGTAACCGTTAGTCTTAGTCATTGTCCGATGGCTTTCGACTTGCAGCCCGAAGGGTCGTTCGAGGTTGCGGAGAGAACTCCACAGGGAGGGTATATTGAGGTAGTCTTCGATTCTTACGAAGGGCGTCCGATCCTGTGGGTGCACGGCTGGGAATTCGGAGATACTGAAATATCGGTAAACGGTGTACCGCAAGCCGTTCCGCCCTGTATTCGAAACAAGCAGCCGGAGCACCGTCTGAAGGGTTGGCCAGCCGGTCGTCCTGAAGCTGATCCTGCTGCTGGTCTCTTTGTCTCCGACGAGCGAACCGAAGGCAACAACCGGATCGACGTCGAAGACTCCGGCACCATGACTTCGCACGTGAATCCGCCGAAGCAGTTGATCTGGTACTCAGGTGCAGGCGTCAACGGCGGCTCGCCCAAGCTGGTTCTGCACGACGACGGTCTCCGCATCATCGGAGCGCATGGTCATGTAGTTACTGAGGCCGGTGCCAACGACGGCCGGGAGTGACCCGCAACATGCAGAGCCCCTCGGCCGTATAGCCGAGGGGCTCTCTGCGCGAGAAAGCCGCCCCGCGCAGGGAACCTGACGCCGCGAGACGCTGTGGCACGAAAGCCTGGAGCCGCTCGGTGCCCTTCGGCCCACCGTTGAGAGAACTGGGCCTCTACCCCGTTTCCTGCCATCCCATGATGGTCATGGACGGAGCCGACGACCACCATCCTCCCGAGGACTTCATTGAGCCTGAGCTCACGCTGCGCGGTGAGGAAGGCACAGACGAAATCCGCAGATCGCCGATGATTCAGATATTCCCCGAAACTGAGCCGCCAGGATAGTTCCAAGCCAGCTTGGACACCCCGCCACCAGCACCTGACCATGTACATCGGCTTCATCGTCCGCATGGCCGACGCGATCCGCCGGCACCGGATCGACACCGCAGCGATTCGTGCCGGAATCGGCGCGCAACTGCGATGGTGTGACTCCCTCGTCCTGGAGGTGGCCGAGCAAGCCCAGCAGCAGGCGATCGGGAATGATGCGTCGTTCCCGACGTGGGTGACCGCCGTCAGCCTGGTACATGACGAACTAGTGTCCTGCGCCGGAAATGCTGTGACTAAGTCTAGTCTGGGTGGATGGCGCGGACTGGACGACCGAAGGTCGAGTTGGTGTTGACCGCTGATGAGCGGGAC
>NZ_JBHRWK010000093.1:0-1322 GCF_042647925.1 Amycolatopsis speibonae | reverse complement strand
ACACACCGGATGCGACGACCGGTGATCCACCACACCCACCCACCAAACACATGATCAACAAACACCATCAAGACCATCCAACAAACACGCCGGTGGATCCAGGTCCAGCGCCCCAATGCCACATTCGGCGCACACCTGTTCCGGGTTTGAGGTCCGTGAAGGACCCCTTCACGGACCGGACACTCAACGTCCGGAATCTTCCCCGCTCACCCACGTCGGCATCCAGCACGATCCTTGTCACTCAAGACCCCTTCGCAAGGCGCTCAAACCGGGCTCCGGCGAAGAGAGTCGTCCTTGTGGACAAGCAGAGTCATGGTCGGCTCCCTGTGGCCAGGCCAGTCCGCGCCGAGATTGAAGCCGATGGCGAGGCCTGGCCACGTTCAGGACCGCTGTCCGGCCCAGCGGTTTGACGCCGATTGAGCCGGAACGGCGGCGGGTAACCGTGGCTATGATCAGCAACGACAACAGGATCGTGGTTCTCGAAGCCGAGAAGGTGCTCACATGAGGGAACGATTCCAGGGTGAACTGAGCGTCCTCGGCGAGCTTCTCTCGACCATGTGCGGCATGGCGTGCGAGGAGCTGCGCCTGGCCAACCGGGTCTTTCTCGACCGGGACGCCGAGGCCGCCGTCGAGCTGGCGACGGTCGAGGCGAAGCTGAACGCGGCCCGGACCGAATGCGAGGAGACCGCGCAGAAGCTGCTCGCGCTGCAAGCGCCGGTCGCGGGGGATCTGCGGACCGTGCTCGCGGCGGTGTTCTGCGCGGACAGGCTGGAGCGCATGGGCGACCTGGCCCAGCACATCGCCGACCAAGCCGCGCGAGAGCCCGAGTTCGCCGTTCCCGACGCGCTGACCGGGCGTTTCCGTGAGATGGCCGGGTTGGTCCGCTCGATGGCGGAAGACCTCGGCGCGGCGATCGAGGGACCGACGGCCGAGGTGTTCCACTCGCTCGCCCGAACCGATGAGCGCGTCGACGCGCTGTACGAGGAGCTGCTGACGCTGGTCACCGGCCCGGACTGGACCGACGGCGTCGCACCCGCGATCTCGGTGGCGCTGCTGGCACGGTTCTACGAGCGCTTCGCCGACCAGGTCGTCTCCGTCGCCCGGAGGGTCGATTTCGCGCTCACCGGGGAGCTGCCCGAATCCTCCGTACGGGATGTCCCTGCCGAGCTCTGATGCTTGCCGGGAGCCCGTGAGGGCCCCCTTCCCCCGGCTCAGCAGCAATGCCAGGAACTTAAGCGGCTCTGGGTTGGGCTGGGGTTGCTGTTGTGTTGGCTGTGTCCTGTTCGGTGGGGGTGGGTGCGGTGGTGACCCGGTAGCTGGCT
>NZ_JBHRWK010000092.1:103427-145429 GCF_042647925.1 Amycolatopsis speibonae | reverse complement strand
ATGTCCGCAGGCATCTGGCACAACTGGCAAACCGGCGTGACCAGCAAACGCTCACTCATCGCCTACGACCACTAACACCAACTTCACGGAATCAATCATCTAGTTGAGCGAGCCTGGTGCGGTGCTCTTTCGCCGGAATTGTCGGTGCTGGATGCCATGATCTTCACGCCCGAGAACCCCTTGGGCTGGGTGGGTACCCGGCTGGGCAGCGTCGTTCCCGACTACGCTGCCCAGCGCCCATGCTCAGCTGCGGCGGGAACTGGTCTCCCTCCGTCCGCGAAAGGGAATCATGGAATCCAGTGGTTCCGCCTCTGCGCGGTGTCAGTTGCACTAGAGCTGTCATGAGGCCGCTCGACGCCTCGGACGCGCGCGAGGTCGGGCGGTACCGGTTGCTGGCGGAGCTGGGCCGGGGTGCCATGGGGCGGGTGCTGCTGGCGAGCGGCCCCGACGGGCGGTTGGTCGCGCTCAAACAGCTGCTCACTCCCCTGACCCACGACGAAGGATTCCGCGCCCGGTTCCGTCTGGAGGTCGCGGCCTCCCGGAAGGTCTCCGGCGCCTACACCGCCGCCGTGGTCGACGCCGACCCGGAAGCGGCCACCCCGTGGCTGGCCTCGGTGTTCACCCCCGGCCCGACACTTCAGGCCGCGGTCGACCTCCTCGACAGCGTCGAGCGGGAGCTGGTCTGTCCCATCGCGGTGGAACTGGAAGACCGAGCCGTCCTCGCCCACTCCGGCGGGCACCTCGAGACCGGAGCCCTGGAGCTGGCCGCTCTGGCCGAAGACGTCACCGTGTACGCCGACGCCGACACTTACTACGCCTCCCAGGACGACGACGGCCCGAAATTCGCCGCCGACCACTTCATCCCCTCGGGACTATTCCAGCCCGCGGACCCCACGCCCGGCTGGACGCCCTCCGCCCGCGCACTGTTCGCCGGCGAGGTCATCGAGGTCGAGAACCCCGTGAACACCGTTACCGGCATGGCATTCCATCGGATCCGGGTCCGCGCCATCGCCGCGATCGAACTCGACGTCGCCGTCGCGACCGCCGATCTCGAGAAATCACCCGAGCTCGGCAACATCGTGACCGGGACCTTCCTCCTGACCGGAAGGTTGGGCCTGGAGCCGACCGGCCCCGCGGAAAACCCGTCGAAGCGGCGGCGCTGGTTCCGGTGACAGCCCTGTTGGCGGTGCTTCCAGAAAGTGAACCCGAGGGGTCGTTCGGGGGGCGTTGGGAGGAGCGGTTGTGGCTGAACGTTCCCGGCCCCTTCTGAATTTACGGTTCGCGCCTGTGTGTGCGTTGCCGAAAGGGTCGCGAGTGGCGATTCGGATTATCGAGGGGTAAGGCAAACGTGGCGTGCAGTTCAGGTGTGCGCCGAATGTGGCATTGGGGACGCTGGATGTCACCAATGCCACATCGGGGGCATCCGGGGTTCGATGACTCGACGCCACGTCCTGAAGGGGACCTTCCCCGCATGCGATGCGACGAAAGCCCCCTTCACCCCGACCGACAAGCCACATTTGCCTTTCGGCCCAATAGAACCCGCATCGCCACTCACGACCACCTGGATCATCTCGGTTCCGGGCCCTTGCCCCTCTTGAAGTACGTGAAGGGGTGAAGGTCGAGCTTCCTCGGCTCAGCCGAGGGAAGGGGGCCTTCACGCGCGACTGGTGGCGATCCAGAAGGTAGTGAAGGCCTCCTTCCCTACCTTCAAGGTAGGGAAGGAGGCCTTCACGGACCAAGCGCCGACCTTGCAGAGAAAGAGCCCTAAGTCCACAAAGGACTGAGAAGGCTCACGCCGGAAGGACGTCCGCGATCGCCTGAATGACCTTCGCCGCGTGCTGGTCGAGATAGAAGTGCCCGCCGGAGTGCACGGTGAGCGAAAACCCGCCCGTGGTGTGCTTTTCCCAGTCGCGGGCCTCGTCGACGGTGACCTTCGGGTCACGGTCGCCGACGTGCGCGTGCACCGGCGTCGCCAGCGGCGGTCCCGGTTCCCAGCGGTACGTTTCGGCGGCGGTGTAGTCGGTGCGCAGTGCCGGAAGGACCATGCGCAGCAGCTCTTCGTCGTCGAAGATCTGCGAGTCGGTGCCGTTGAGCTCCTTCACCGCGCGGATCAGCGCGTCGTCGCCCTGCAGGTGGACGCGCTCGTCCCGGGCCCGGCTCGGGGCCACCCTGCCGGACGGGAACAACGCCACCGGAACGGTGCCCACGGCCTCCAGACGACGGGCTACCTCGAAACCGACGCTGGCCCCCATCGAGTGTCCGAAAAGGACGAACGGGCGGTCGACCCAGGGGCCGAGGGCGGCGACGACCGCGTCGGCGAGGGCGGGAACACTGGTGAAGCCCTTTTCCTGACGGCGATCCTGCCGTCCGGGGTACTGGATCGCGAGCACTTCCGCTTTACCCGCCAGCGTTTTCGACACCGGCATGAAGTAGCTCGCCGAGCCGCCCGCGTGCGGGAGGCAAATGACGCGCGCGGGTGCGGAGTCCCACGGGTGGAACCGGCGGACCCACAAGCCGGTGTCGTTTTCCTTGACAGACATAGGTTGCCCACTCCACGGCAGAGAGGCAGCGCGCCGCGCTGCCACGATTATCGGCTATTTCCCAGTTTCCCCAGTGGCTCACCATCGAGCTCCTTTCGCACCGTACCACAGGAATCCTTTGTTCCAAACGGATCTCGTCCAAGGCTCCGAATGAGGCCGAACAAACAGAAGGAGAATGCACCCTGACGAAAAGGCTTCGCGCGAGTCTGTGATTCCCGCGGACGGCTTGCGAATTCACGTCACCGGAGCCAGCGGACAGCGGGGTCGGCCCGGTAGGTGCAGGTCGAGCCGGTGGTGACGGTCTCACGCAGGTGGGTGGCCAGCGCGGGATGGCGGTCGTCGAGTTTGCGGAGTGTGTCACGGATGCGGGCGGTGACGGTCTTGCGAGCGCGTTCGGCTTCGTCGCCCAGCCGCCGGGATCGGCCGGAGAGTCCGGCGGCCGCGCGTAATTGGCCCAGCAACGCGTCGCGTTCCCTGTCGGCTTCGGCCGCGCGGAGGACATCTCCCCGTTCGGTCGCCTGGTCGATGAGCGCGTCGAGTTCGGCCAGCCGGGCCTTGTACCTCGACTTGGCCGTCTCGTCGAGGATCTCGTCCGCGCCGAGCAGCAGCCCCGGCACCATGCCACCGGAAAGCAGAACCGTGGCCGGCACGGCCGTCCCGGGTGCGCCGAGCAGGGTGTGCAGGTCTCGCAGCCCCTTGGTGGCGGGCATGTGGATGGTGCGGCCCGCGTAAGCCAGCTGCCAGACCTCGCCGGTGTGGCGGAACTCCGCGTCCGGCCGGTGGCCTGCCGCGCGGATCCGCCGGGCGCGCTCGGCGAGGCCGCGCATCCCGATCCGGGCCGCTTCTTCTTCGACCTCGTCCAGGAGGGTCAGACCGGCGTCGAGATCGCCTTCCGACCTCCTCGCCATCAGGGCGTTCGCCAACCCTGCCCTGGCTTCGAGGGACCAGGGCACCGCGGAGAGCAGGTCCGCCTGTCGGCGAGCCGCGCCGAACCCGGCGATCGCGGCGTCCCAGTCGCCACCCGCGGCGTCCAGCGCGGCCAGCCACAGTGCCACGGGCCCGCTGACATCGCCGCCGTGCAACGAAACCAGCCACAGCTCCTGGAACGGCCGGAGCCCGGCTCGCGCCCTCGCGCACAGCTCGGGGTCCCTCGTCGCGGCCGCGACCTGCGCCAGGAATCGCAGCCACAACGGCATCACCATGCGCGGGAACGGCTCGGGGCCCGCGGGCACTTCGGCGAGGAAACGCAGCGCGGAGTCGTGGTCCCCGGCCTCGACCGCCGTGATGGCTTCGATCAGCTGCGGGAACGGGTAGTCCCGCCTGCCGAGGGACCCGTGCAGCCGTGCGAGCTCGCCGAACCGGCCCTGCTGCAGCAGCAGGGCCCAGCGCAGGTGGTGAACCATGAACGCGGTGTGCCGGCCGCTCACCTCGTCGAGCAGTTCTTCGGCCTCGGCGAAGTGGCCGGCGAGGGCGGCGGCGATGCTGCGGTCGGCCAGTGCCACCGCGCCTGCCTCCGGCCCGCCGACGCTCGCGGCCAGCGCCACGAACCTGTCGAGATAGTCCGCGTAGCGAGGGTCTCCGAGCTCCAGCAGCGCCACCCAGCGCAGGTCGGTCGCGTACTGCTCCATTTCGGCGTCGGCGGTCCGGCGGGCGGTCACCGTCAGCTCCTCGGCCAGCCGTTCCCGTTCGAGCGCCGTGCCCGGCCCCCACAGGAGGTCGTGCTGCGCCGAAAGCCCGAACCCCAGTGCCTCGTCATCACCCTCCCGCCGGGCGAGACCGGTGATTCGTTCGGCGATCCCGTTCGCCAGCACCGCGGCCGCCGGCTGCCCGGGAAGATCACCGAACAATCTGCCGTGCGCCTCCGCGAGCAGTGCCTCATCCGCGCCGGGGCCGCGGTACAACGTGAGCGCGGCCCTGGCCATCAGCTCGGGATCGTCCAGCTTCCTGGCCAGTGTGGCGGCTTCCTGGAACACCTGCCACGCCGGGCCCTGCTCGCCTGCCAGCTGGAGTTCGTGCGCGAGGTCCAACGTGATCTTGACCCGCGCGCGCTGGTCGTCGACCAGTTCGAGTGCCCGCCGGTAGTGCCGCACCCGTTCCGCCGACGCGAGCTTGCGGCCGGGATCCCGGGCGGCGGACAGCAGGTACCGCAGTGCGCGCGCCCGGTCCAGCCGCTCTCCCGCGTGATGGACGTGGTGTGCCAGTTCGCCGGAAAACCTGCCCCCCGCCCAGCCGGGGACCCGTGTGTAGGCCTCGACCGCCGCCAAGTGCAGCCTGCCGATCTCGTCTTCACCGAGCTGGTCGCACAGCGTCTCCCTGACGACCCCGTGCACGAAGGAGAACTGGCCCTCCTGGCCGCTCACCAGCAGCCGTGCCCCGACCGCCGTGTCCAGCAGCCTCCCGATCCGGAGTGCCGGGTCACCGGTCATCGCGGGCAGCAGGTCGGACTGGAACTCCAGGCCGAGCACCGCCGCCGCCGACAGCGTCCGGACCACCGGTGGCGGCAGGCTCGCCAGACGAGCACGCACGGTCTCCATGATCCCCGGGGCGACCGAGGTTTCGGACCCGGTGCTCTGCCGGAACCGGATCGCCTGCTCGACGAAGGCGGGATTGCCGCCGGTCCGCCGGTGCAGGGCGGCGACCTGGCAGTCTTCCGGCGGCTCGCCGGTGAGCCGGGTCATCAGCTCGCCCACGTCCGCCCTGCTCAGGCCGGTCAGCGGGACGAGCGTCGCCCTGGCGGACAACGGTGCCAGCGCTGAGCCCGGCTCGGGGTCACGGCAGGCGGCCAGCAGCACCACCCGGTCGAAGGCCACGTGCCGGGCGACGAACTCCAGGACACGCAAAGCGTCGGGGCCGGCGTGCTCGAGATCGTCCAGCACGAGCAGCAGTGGCCTGTCCTGGGCCAGCGCGGCGATCCGGCTCACCAGTACGCCAGGATCGTCTCCGGCAACGGCCGGGGGCCCTGGCAGTGCCTGAAGCACGCGCTGCCACGGCCAGTGTCCGGCGGCCGGGCCCGGCCGCCAGCAGGAGACGGCGGCCACCAGGGCACCGGACTCCGCCGCCTCGGCGACCGCGGCCGCGAGCAGCGCTGTCTTGCCGATCCCCGCCTCGCCGGTGACCAGGACCAGGGCGCCGCGGTCGCTCGCGATCGCGGCGCGCAGCAGCCCGGCGGGCCCGGCACGCCCGATCAGGTTCGAGCTCATGACTTCAGGTGGGCTCTTGGGCGACGATCGCCGCCTGCACGCGCGACCGGAGCCCCAGCTTGCCGAGCACCTTCGAAACGTGCGTCTTCACCGTGGTCTCGGCGATGAACAGGCGGCCGGCGATCTGCGCGTTGGACAGCCCCTCGCCGAGGCAGTCGAACACCTCACGCTCACGCTCGGTGAGCTCGTCCAGGTTCACGGCGGGCGCCGGGACCGGCGGCGCGATGGACGCGAAGGTCGAGATCAGCTTGCGGGCGATCGTCGGCGACAGCACGCCCTCGCCGGTGGCCACCACCCGCACGGCGTCCACCAGCTTGGGGGCGTCGACCGACTTCAGCAGGTACCCACCGGCACCGGCGCGCAGCGCGTTGTAGACGTCCTCGTCGAGGTCGAAGGTGGTGAGGACGAGAACCTGGGCCAGCCCGTCCTCGACGATGCGCCGGGTGGCGGTGATGCCGTCGATCCCCGGCATGCGCAGGTCCATCAGCACCACGTCGGGGTTCAGTGCCTTGGCCTGGGCGATCGCCGCGGCGCCGTCCGCCGCTTCGCCGACCACCTCGATGCCGTCGGCGTCGTTGAGGATCATCGCGAGCCCGGCCCGGATGGCGCCGTAGTCGTCTGCGACGAGCACACGAATGGTCACCGGTGCACCTTTTCTGCGAACAACGCCTGTGAGTCGGGAAAATTTACCAGCCGGCGACCCACTGTCACCAGCCCATGGCCGGTGAATCCGCTCGACCGTGAACTCGCTTCGCCGGGCACGGCCCGGGACGCGGCCTAGTCCAGGCCGCCCACCGGCAGCACGGCCCTGACCAGCCAGCCGCGCGGCACGGGTCCGGCACTGAACGAGCCGCCGATCGCGATCGCGCGCTCGCGCATGCTCAACAGCCCGACGCCGCTGCCGCGGTGGGCCGCCCCGGCCAGTTCGTTGCTCACCTCCAGGGTGAGCGTGCCCTCGCTGTGCTGGATGGCCACCGAGGCCCGCGCCCCCGGCGCGTGCTTGATGGCGTTGGTCAGCGCCTCCTGCGCGATGCGGTAGGCGGCCAGGTCCACCGCGGCGGGCAGGGGGACGGCGGAGTGGCTCAGCGTGTTGTGGACGTCCACCCGCATGCCCGCCGCTCTGGCCGATTCGACCAGTTTCGACAGTTCCTTGAGCCGGGGCGGCGAGGTGCTCTCGTCGACGCCGCTGCCGTCCGCGCGCAGCAGCGTGATGATGGAGCGCATCTCCGTCAGCGCGCTGACGCTGTTTTCCCGGACCAGGGTGAGTACTTTGCGGGCACTGTCCGGGTCCTTGATGGACAGTGCGGCTTCGGACTGGATGGCGATGGCGGACAGGTGCCCGGCCACCACGTCGTGCAGATCCCTGGCCATCCGCGCCCGCTCGGCCACCACGTCCGCCTTGCGGTCCAGATCGGCGATCCTTGCCAGCTGCGCCGAAACCGCCCGTTCGGACTCGGCCATGACCCGGTGCTGGCGGATGTTCGCCGCCCACCACACCGGAATCACGATGAACGGCGCGCAGGCGACCACCACGAAGATGGCCAGCCGCCAGTTCGGGACCATTGTCAGCGCCACGACCGTGCCCACCAAGGTGCCCAGCACGGCGAGGGTGGTCACCACCCGGCCGACCCGTGGCGAGCTGTAGAGCACCGCGCAGTACAGGTGATCGCCCAGCGCGATCAGGATCGGCGCGGACATGCCCATCGCGACGTCCCCGCTCAACGGGATCAGGGCCAGGCACAGGCCGATCACCGGAGCGCGGCGGCGGAGCAGCTGGAATCCGCACATCAACGCCAGCACCGCGATGCGCAGCCAGATCGGGGCGGAACCCTGGTCGAGCACCGGGTAGATACCGGTGCAGTACAACACCGTGCCACCACAGAAGTACCCCAGGACGATCAGCTGATCCTGGTGTTTTCTGGGGAGACGGTGGAAAGCCGCCATGACGACCGAAGACACCAGACCATGAGAGCACACGCTCATACGCCACACATCCTCCTAAGTGATGAGCGGTGGCACCGGCCCGGGTTTTGGGTCACGGGCCCAGATCCACGGGTGAGATCCGGTCGAAGACGTCGCCGGGGCCGGGATTGCCGGGCGGGGTCCGGCCGCCGAGGTGGTTCAGCACTCCCCACACCGCGTTGAGCGCCGTGGTGACCGCGCCCTCGGCGAACCCCGCGGTCCAGGAGATGTCGTCGCCGCACAGGAACAGCCCGCGGTGCTCCGGGGCCAGATCCCGTTGCCGGAAGTGGGTGAAGAGCCGTCGTTGATACCGGTAGTGGCCGGGCAGGTTGGACTTGAACGCGCCCATGAACCGCGGCTCGGTCTCCCAGGTGATAGCCAGCGGCGGGCCCACGATGTGCGAGCGGATGTCCACTCCGGGGTAGATCGCCGCGAGTTTGCCCAGCAACAGGTCCAGCCGCTCCTCGGCGGACAGCGTGGCGAACTTCAGTGAGTCGTCGTTCCAGGTGTAGGACAGGCACATCACCCCTGGCTCGTCCGGCCCCCGGTCGAACAGGTAGACCCCGCGGGGCATCCGGTCGGTCAGCGTCATGCCCATGGTCTCCCGGCCTGTCTCCGGGTCGAGATCACGCCAGAACGGCCGGTCGGTCAGCACGAACAGTTTGGACGCGCCCATGTAGTGCGTGCGCTCCACGGCGACCCAGTGCTCGTCGGGCAGCAGGCCGGGGTCGGTGTCGATCCGGTTGAGCAGCGTCCACACGTGCGGGCTGAAGACCACCGCCGGGTACTGCCGTACGGCGCCCGTCGCGTCTTCGACCCGGAAGCCGTCGCCGTCGCGGGCAAGGCGGGTCACCGCGGGATAGGGGGTGCCGCCGTCGTGCAGCCCCGCCAGCGAGGTGCCTTCCGGCCAATGCGCGAGCCGCTCGGCGGGATGCGCCCACAGCCCGCGCGGCACCTGCTGGGCGCCGTCGAGAATGCTCACCTGGTCCTCGTCGGCCTTGGTGTAGACCACCCGGAGGATCTCGATGACGGAGTTGGGGAAGTCCGTGTCCCAGCCGCCCGTCCCGAAACCGACCTGGCCGAACAGCTCCCGGTGCCGGAACGACTGGAAAGCCGGGGTGCTGGCCAGGAATCCGTAGAACGACAGGTCGTCGAACTCCCGCACCAACCGGTCCCACAGCGCCTTGATCACCGGCACGTCACGCCGGGCGATCGCGTCCTGCATGGTCGCCAGCGCGGCTCGTTCCTGCAGTGCCTTCGCCCAGGCGTCACTGACTTCCTGGTACTCGGCGGGCAGGTCCTCGGCGGTGCCCGCCCACTGGCGCCCGCCATGCAGGTTGATCAAGGTGGCGGGGGTCTGCGGCGCGAGCGGGTTCGGGAACGGCGCGGTGCACAGCCCGAGCTTGTCGATGTAGTGGAACAGCGACGCGGCCGAAGCCGGGAACCGCATCGCGCCCATTTCCGCGAAATACCCGGGGTGGTCGGGAAAGGGCACCGAACGCATCCGGCCGCCGAGTTGCTCGGCCTCGTAGACGTGCGGACGCAGGCCGAGGCGCATCAGTTCGTACGCGGCGGTGATGCCGGACATGCCGCCGCCGATCACCGCGACCGGGGTGCCGTGGCGATGCGACGGCAGCGAACCCAGCCCGTCCGGGTGGCGAAGCCATTCGTCGTAGCCGAACGGGAAGTCCGGGACCAGCATGGTCGGCACGTCAGGGGTGGCCAGAGACATCGGTCGGCAACCTCTCGACGGAGTTCACTGGGAATTCGCGGGACGGTTCGTTCCTGCCCCTTCGACCCGCGAACGCCGACAGTATTTCCGCGCCTTCCGGGCGAACAACCCCTGCCACCCCCGCACCGGACGATCAGGGGTGGATAGGGGCCCGCTTCCCGCGTCACGCCTCCCCTAAGTACGTGAAGGGCCCCCTGCCTACCCTGAAGGTAGTGAAGGAGGCCTTCACCACCTTCGTGATCGCCCCAGGGACCCCAGCAGTCACAGCGGCTGCGCGTGAAGGCCCCCTTCCCTCAGCTCAGCCGAGGAAACTCGACCTTCACGTACTTCAACCGAACCGTAGTGGTCACTGCGGCCCTAAGTGGCGACGACAGTCAGAGCCAACAGTGTCTTAGGTACCTGTGGGTCGGGCGGTTTCGCCGGATGGGTCGTGAACCGACGCCTCACGCACGGTGCCGGGCCCGCCCCAACGTCATTCGCGGCGGTTGTACAACCGCATGCTGATCGTGCCGAAAACCAGGGTGATGGCGGCGGAAAAGGCCACTGTGGACAGAATCCAGCCGCCGGGGAACTGACCGGCCATCAGGCCGCGCACGGCGGAGACCACGTGCGTGATCGGGTTCGCGTTCACCACGGCCCGCACCGCGCCCGGCATGGTCGCCGGGTCCACGTAGACGTTGCTCAGGAACGTGCCGGGCATGACCACCACCATGCTCACGCTCATCACCGACTTCTCCGAGCGCAGCAGGAGCCCGAACATGGTCCAGATCCAGGAAAACGCGAAGGAGAACAGCAGCAATAGAGCGATCGCGGCGAGCACCCCGAGCACGCCCGCCGGGCGGAACCCCATCACCAGGCCCAGCAGCAGGATGGTCACCGAAGCCGCCGAATACCGCACGGCGTCGCCGAGCAGCGCGCCGACCAGCGCCGCGGGCCGCCACACCGGCAGCGTCCTGATCCGGTCGAACACCCCGTCCTTGATGTCGCCGTTCACCCCGGTGCCGGTGTACATGGTGATCATCACGACGCTGGTGACCAGCACCCCCGGCAGCAGGAACTGCAGGTAGTCCGCGGTGGACCCGGCCAGCGCGCCGCCGAACAGGTAGGTGAACATCAGCGTCATCAGCACCGGGAACGCGGTCACGTCGAAGATCTGCTCGGGGATGTGCTTGAGCTTGAGCATCGACCGCCAGCCGAAGGTGAGCGAAGCCGACCAGGCACTGGGCCGGGAAGGTGCGTCGCCTTCGTCGAGCACGGATACCAGCGTGGACTCGGTCATACGCCCGTCTCCTGTCCCGCGGTGCGCTCGGTGAGCGCGAGGAAGACCTGGTCGAGGCTGGGCCTGCCCAGGGTGAAACTGTCCACCCGGACCCCGGCGCCGTCGAGTTCGGCGAGGACAGCGGAAGCCTGTTTCTCCGCTCCCGCGACAGCCACCAGCGCGCTGAGGACCAGCGGATCAGGATCGGGCTCGACGCGGGCGGACAGCACCCGCGCGAGCACCGCCTCGGCGGTGTGGCGATCGGCGGGATCGCACAGTCGCAGGTGGACGGTGCCTGCCCCGGCGGAGGCTTTGAGCTCCCCCGGCGTGCCTTCGGCCACCACGCGCCCGTGGTCGATCACCGCGATGCGCGAGGCCAGCCTGTCGGCCTCCTCCAGGTACTGCGTGGTCAGCAGCACCGTCGTGCCCTGTCCGACGATCGTGCGGACGATGTCCCACACCTGGACCCGGCTGCGCGGATCGAGCCCGGTGGTGGGCTCGTCGAGCACCAGGAGGTCGGGGGTGCGGATGATGCTGGCCGCGATGTCGAGACGGCGGCGCATCCCGCCGGAGTAGGTCTTGACCTGCCTGCCCGCGGCTTCGTCGAGCCCGAAGGCCGCCAGCAGACGCCCGGCGCGCCGGCGCGCCGCCGCCTTGCCGTGGCCGAGCAACCTGGCCAGCATCACCAGGTTCTCCTCCCCGGTGAGCACGTCGTCCACCGACGCGTACTGGCCGGTGAGGCTGATCCTGGCGCGCACGGCGTCCGGTTCGGCGCTCACGTCGTGCCCGAAGACGCGGGCCGTGCCGCCGCCCGGACGCGACAGGGTGGCCAGCACCTTCACCGCGGTCGTCTTGCCCGCGCCGTTGGGCCCGAGCACCCCGTAGACGATGCCGGGTGGCACCGTCAGGTCCAGCCCGTCCAGTGCCCGGTGGGCGCCGAAGGTCTTCGTCAGCCCGATGGTTTCGATCGCCGGGCAGTCCCGGCCCCCGCCTGGGGTTCTGTTCTTCTCCGCGGTACTCGCCGTCATACCCTGAAGGCGCGAGATCGGGCGGTCCCGGCCGCGAGATCCGATCTAGCGGCGAAACCTCCTCCGAAGTGATGAGCCTGTCGGTACTCTCGAAGGATTTGCCCGAGGCCGTGCCGTTCTATGGTTCCTACAAGGAATTCACCGTCGCCGGCCGAGCGCCGACGGCAGCACCGAGGAGCACACGATGATCGAATTGATCGGAATCCTGTTCGTCGTCCAGGGAATCGGCGGCCTGATCAACAACCTGCAGACCGACAGCGGCAAGAGCTGGTTCCTGGTCAACCACATCGAGGCGCTGAACGGGTTCGAGATCCCGATCAGCATCGTGCTGATCGTGGTCGGCGGCATCATGGCCGGCGGCAAGTACCTGCTCAAGGAGAAGGACAAGTACCTGCGCCGCAACAAGGACCGGTAACCCGCACGGACAGCGCACTCGAATACCCGGGGAGGGGTAAAAGTGGACTCGCCGTCAACGACGGGCAGTGGCTGGCCGTACCCGGTCGATCCGGATTCGGCTCCGCCGCGCAAGTCCGGTCCGATCAGCCTGCACCGCAACGACAACCAGCCCGCGTACGTGGGCATACCGACGTTCATGAGCCTGCCGGTCTGTCTGACGCCGGAGGACCTGGTGGCCGGGCAGGTGGACGTGGCGGTGCTCGGCGCCCCGGTGGACACCTCCACCGGACACCGCGGTGCCGCGTTCGGCCCGCGAGCGCTGCGGGCGGACGAGCGGTACCTGTTCAACAACACCGCCGACCTGGTCAACTCCAGTACGCGGGTGAAACCGTTCACCGAGTTGACGGTGGTGGACTACGGGGACGCCGCGGTGGACCTGTGGAGCATCGAGAACACCGAACGCACGGTGGGTCAGGTCGTCGGCGAGGTGGTCGCGGCGGGCGCGGTGCCGGTGATCATGGGTGGTGACCACTCGGTCATGGTGCCCAGTGTCCGCGCGCTGGCCGAGAAGTACGGCAACGGGAAACTGGCCGTAGTGCACTTCGACGCGCATCCCGACTGTCACGAAGAGATCTACGGGCACACGAAGACCCACGCCACCACCATCTGGCGGCTGGTCCACGAGTTGGGCATCCCCGGGCGGAACATCGTGCAAGCCGGTATCCGCACACCGGGGTCACCGGACAACCAGCTGTTCAACTGGATGCGCAAACAGGGCATCCACACCCACTTCATGGCCGAGATCGAGCGGATCGGCCTGTCGGCCGTGGTGGACAAGGTGATCGACGAGGCCACCGAACACGCCGACGTCGTCTACGTCTCGCTCGACATCGACGTGGTGGACCCGGCGTACGCCCCGGGCACCGGAACCCCGGAGCCCGGCGGCCTGACCAGCCGCGAAATCCTCACCACCTTCCGCAGGCTGTGCCACGAGATGCCGGTGGCCGGGCTGGACGTGGTGGAGGTGGCACCGCATCTCGACCCGGGCTACCTCACCGCGACGCTCGCCCGCCGGGTGATCCTGGAGTCGATCAGCGGACTGGCCATGCGCAAGACGGGCATCAGCTCCCGCAACTATCTGCACCCGGTCGCCTCGGGTGAGATCCCCTTCGCCCGTAAGGGCTGACGAGCGGGTCCCCGGGGACGCGCAGGCCGTGCTGGACGTCCGGCACGGCCTGCGCGACGCCCGCGTCCGGTGGGTTCCCGGATACCCCCCAGCCCGGTTACCCCACCGGACGCGGGTCTGTACTCCGGCGCGGGTTCTCCCCCGGTCCGCTCCGGTTCTCCGAATGACAACGGGAGGGCGGCCTGTCCGCAGGTCGCCCTCCCGTTGTCATTCCGGCGCTATCAGCTTTCGAGTTCCGCGACGACCCAGTCGCTGATGGCGCGTGCGGTGTCCGCCGCGCCGTTCTCCATGATCCCGAAGTGGTTTCCCGGGATGTCCATTGTGGAATGCGGCAGCGGCCAGGTCGCCTGCCCGCCCGCGCCCAGCGGCTCGGTGGCACGCACGAGCAGGGTGGGCGCCGAGATCGGCTCCGGGGTCCACGCCAGGTTGAAGTAGCGGCCCATCGCGGTCAGCCAGGCCTCGCCCCAGGCGTCGTCGGCGGTGCGGTCCCGGTCGATCAGGCCCTGCCAGGTGTCGGCGATCGAGTCCCCGATCGTCGCGAGGTCCAGCTGGGAGTAGGTGTCCAGCAGGATCACCGCCGACGGGCGGACACCCTCGTTCTCCAGCCGTCGCGCCAGCGCGTGCGCGATGACCCCGCCGGACGAGTAGCCGACCAGGACGAACGGCTCCTCGCCGACCCGCGCCGCGATGGCCGCGGAGTGCACGTCGAGCAGCGCCTCGGCGTCGGCGGGCAAGGGCTCCCCGGTGAGGAAACCCAGTAGCGGCAACACGAACAGGTCTCGCTCGGCGCGGAGCTCGGCGGCGAACCGGGAGTACTGCTGGGGGCCGGTCTTGCCGACGAACGGCGGCACGCACACGAGCCGCGTCGGTGCCGGCCCCTCCGCGAGCCGCACCGCTTCCGGGAGCGACGGCAGGTCCTTCGCGCAGCCGAACGTCGGCAAGAAGGTGCCCGCGGTGTTCAGCAGCGCGATGAACTCGTCGATCCGGCCCAGTTCGCCCGCCCGCTCGTAGAGTGCGCTGAGCGTGCCGGCGGGCTGTGCCGGGGTCGTCTCGGCCCGCTCTCCCACCAGGGTGAGCAGGTGCCGGGCCAGTTCGACCGGGGTGCCGAACTCGAACACCGCGGTCGAGCGCACCGGGCACCCGATCCCCGCCGTGAGCCGCTTGGCCAGGTCGACCGCCGTGAGCGAGTCGAACCCGGCCTCCAGCAGCCGAGCGCCGGGTTCGACCGCGGTCGCGTCCGGGTGACCCAGCACCGCGGCCACCACGGCCCGCACCTGGTCGACCACAAAGGACAGCCGTTCACCGGCGGGCAGCGCCCCGAGCCCGGCGGCGATGCCCGCCTCGGACTCGACGGACTCCTCGGCCACGGCAGTGGCCTCGGTCAGTTCGGCCAGCAGACGGCTCGGCCTGGTGGCGGTGAACACCGGGGAGAACACCGACCAGTCCATGTCGGTCACCGTCAGCGTGGTTTCGCCGCGGTCGAGTGCCTGTGCCAGTGCGCGGACGGCGAGTTCGGGCGCCATCGGGCGGACCCCGCGCCGCAGCATCGCGGCCCTGTACGGCCCGACGGCGAGCCCGTCGCCGTCCCAGCCGCCCCAGGCGACCGAAGTCGCGGCCAGGCCGCGGGCAACGCGGCGCTCGGCCAGTGCGTCGAGCGCCGCGTTGCTCGCGGCGTAGGCGCCCTGCCGGATCCCGCCCCATACGCCCGCGCCCGAGGAGAACAGCACGAAGGCGTCGAGCGGGCTGCCCGCGGTGAGTTCGTCGAGCAGCTCGGCACCGGTCACCTTGCCGTCGAACACCTCCGCGAGCAGCTCCGGGGTCGTCTCGTCGAGCGGGACGGAGGGCGCGATCCCGGCGGTGTGGACGACGGCGGACAACGGCGGCAGCACGTCGAGCAGGTCGGCCAGCGAGCCGCGGTCGGCCGCCTCGCAGGCCACGATGGTGACCTTGGCGCCCAGGGCGCTCAGCTCGGCTTCGAGCTCGGCGGCTCCCGGCGCCTGCGGGCCCCGCCTGCTGGTGAGCACCAGGTGATCGGCGCCGCCTGCCGCGAGCCAGCGCGCGACGTGCCCGCCGAGCGCGCCGGTGCCACCGGTGATCAGGACGGTCCCCCGCGGCTGCCACTGCGACTCGGGTTCGTCCCCTGCGGGCGCGCGGACCAGACGGCGACCGAAGACCCCGTTGGCCCGCACGGCGAGCTGGTCCTCGTCGCCGGCGCCGGCGAGCACGTCCACGAGCAGGCCGGGCACCCGGTCGCCGAGCACCGGGGGAAGGTCGGCGACGCCGCCCCACCGTCCCGGGTATTCGAGCGCCGCGCTCAGTGCGAGCCCCCACACCGTGGCCTGGCCGGGATCCGGGGCCGTGTCCGCGGCGCCGGTCGCGACCGCGGCCTTCGTGCAGAGCCAAAGCGGGGCCGTGTGCCCGGCGTCGCCGAGTGCCTGGACGACGACCAGCCCGGCGAGCGCCCGGCGCCCTGGCAGGCGTTCCGGCCCGAAGGCCAGCAGCGACAGCACGCCGTCGAACCCCGGCAGCTCCGAAAGCCGCGCGGCCAGCGTCTCGCGCCGCAGGTCACCGGCGGTCACACCCAGCTCGTGCACCCGGGCTCCCCGGTCGCCGAGTGCCCGCACCACGGCGGCCACGTCGTCATCGGGCGCCTCCGGTACGAGCACCAGCCAGTCGCCGGTGAGCGGGGTGTTCGTGCCGAGCCCGACCGCCCGCCACTCCACCCGGTATCGCCATGAGTCCACAGTGGACATTTCGGCCCGTTGCCGGTACCAGCCGGACAACGCGGGCAGCACCGCGCCCAGCGCCTCCTGGTCGGGGGCGTCGATCAGCTGGGCCAGCTCGGTCAGGTCCTCGTCACCGACCAGTTCCCAGAAGCGGCCGCCGACCGGGTCCGCCGCGGCGGGCGCCGGGTCCGCCTGACGGATGTTCCAGTAGTGGCGGCGCTGGAAGGCGTACGTGGGCAAGGGAATCCGCCGGGATTCCGCCCCCGCGAAGGCCACCGGCCAGTCGATCTCGGTGCCGGCGGCGAAAGCCTCGCCGAGCGAGACGAGGAACTGCCGCATCCCGCCGTGCTCACGGCGCAGGGAACCCACGATGGCGATCCGCTCCGCGCCCTCGTGCTCGGCGATCGCGTGCACGGCGTTGCGCAGCACCGGATGCGGGGCGGCTTCGACCACCAGGTCGTACCCGTCGGAGATCAGCCCGCGCAGTGCCGGTTCGAACAGCACCGGCTGCCGCATGTTCCGGTACCAGTAGGCGGCGGTCAGCTCCGCCGGGTCGAGCCGGGCGCCGGTGACCGTGGAGTGGAAGGCCACCTCGGCCTGCCGGGGGCGGACCGGGGCCAGCTCCCGCAGGATCCGCTCCCGCAGGACTTCGACCTGGGGCGAGTGCCCGGCGCCCGGCGTGCCGGGGATGCGCCGGGACCGCACCCGGCGC
Organism: Amycolatopsis speibonae; assembly: GCF_042647925.1. Classification (NCBI taxonomy): domain Bacteria; kingdom Bacillati; phylum Actinomycetota; class Actinomycetes; order Pseudonocardiales; family Pseudonocardiaceae; genus Amycolatopsis; species Amycolatopsis speibonae. The sequence goes on along the minus strand of NZ_JBHRWK010000092.1, from coordinate 128,689 downwards.
TGTTCGCACAGGGCCAGCAGTTCCTCCAGCTGGGCCACGTTCCCGGCGACCGTGCACAACGCCGGACCGTTCACCGCGGCGACGGTGAGCCCTTCCCAGCGTTCGATCAGGGCGGAGACCTCGGCGTGCGGGAGCGAAACCGAAGCCATCCCGCCCTGTCCGCTGATTTCCAGCAAGGCGCGCGATCGCAGGGCGACGATACGGGCGGCGTCGTCGAGGGTGAGCGCGCCGGCGACGTACGCGGCGGCGATCTCGCCCTGCGAGTGCCCGATCACGGCGTCCGGCCGGACACCGTGGGAGCGCCACAGTTCGGCCAGCGACACCATCATCGTGAACAGCACCGGCTGCACCACGTCCAGCCGGTCCGTCGAGGCGGCGCCCTCTTCCTCCCGGATCACCGCCGCCACGGAAAAGTCCACATAGGACGCGAAGGCGGCGTCACAGGTCCGCACGCTTTCGGCGAAGACCGCGGAGTCCGCGTACAGCTTCGCGCCCATCCCCGGCCACTGCGAGCCCTGGCCGGGGAAGACGAACACCGTCCGGCCCCCGGCGCGCACCGGGCTCCCCTGCGCGGCGCCGTCCGGTCGCCCACCCTCGGCGAGCACGCCGAGCTGGACCGAGAACTCCTTCAGCGTGTCCGCGGCCAGCACCGCGCGATGGGTGAAACGGCTGCGCGTGGTCAGCAGGGAATGCCCGACGTCGGCCGGGTCCAGCTCGGGTTCGGCGTCGACGTGCGCGCGCAGCCGGGCGGCCTGCGCGCGCAGCCCGGCCGAGGACTTGGCCGACAGCACCCACGGCACCGTCGCGACCGGGCCGGATTCGGCCGCGGGGGACGGCGTACCGGCGGGCGCCTGCTCGATGATCAGGTGCGCGTTGGTGCCGCTGAGCCCGAACGAGGACACCCCCGCGCGACGCGGGCGGCCGGTCTCCGGCCAGGGCATGGCCTCGGTGAGCACCTCGACGGCGCCGGTGGACCAGTCCACGTGCGGGGTCGGCTCGGTCACGTGCAGGGTCCGCGGCACCAGGCCGTGCCGCATCGCCTGCACCATCTTGATCACCCCGGCCACGCCGGCGGCGGCCTGGCTGTGGCCGATGTTGGACTTGATGGAGCCCAGGCGCAGCGGCCGGTCCGCGGGACGGCCCTGGCCCAGCGTGGCCAGCAGGGCGGTGGCCTCGATCGGGTCGCCCAGTGAGGTGCCGGTGCCGTGCGCCTCCACCGCGTCCACGTCCGAGGCCGTCAGCCTGGCGGAGGTGAGCGCGTCGCGGATGACCCGCTGCTGGGCGGCGACGCTCGGCGCGGTCAGGCCGTTGCTGGCGCCGTCCTGGTTGAGCGCGCTTCCGCGCAGCACCGCCAGCACCTCGTGGCCGTTGCGCTCGGCGTCGGACAGCAGTTCCAGCGTCAGCAGCCCCGCCCCCTCCGCGAAGGCGGTGCCGTCGGCTCCCGCGCCGAACGCCTTGCAGCGTGACTCCGCGGCGGCGGCGTCGAGACCCTTGGCGTCGACGAACACGGCGAGCGAGGCGAGCACGGTGACCCCGCCGGCGAGCGCGAGCTCGCACTCACCGCGTCGCAGCGCCTGCATCGCCAGGTGCAGCGCGACCAGGGACGACGAACAGGCGGTGTCGATGGTCAGCGCCGGGCCCTCGAGTCCCAGCGTGTAGGCCACCCGGCCGGACAGGACGCTCGGCGCCGTCCCGGTGAGCACGTAGCCCTCGGCCTCCGGCGCGACACCGTCGCCGTCGAGGCCGTAGCCCGACGTGGTGCCGCCGACGAACACGCCGGTGCGGCTGCCCCGCAACGCCGCCGGGTCGAACCCGCCGCGTTCCAGCGCCTCCCAGGCCAGTTCCAGCAGGACCCGCTGCTGCGGGTCCATGGTCAGCGCCTCACGCGGGCTGATCCCGAAGAACGCGGCGTCGAAGTGCCCCGCGTCGTCGATGAACCCGCCTTCGCCGTCGACGGCGTCCCAGCCGCGGTCGGCGGGCAGCGGGGTGATCGCGTCGACCTCGTCCGCCACCAGCCGCCACAGCTCCTCCGGCGAATTCGCCCCGCCCGGGTACCGGCACGCCATGGACACCACGGCGACCGGCTCCCCGGCGGCCGCCTCGGCCGTCCGCAGCCGCTCACGCGTGTCGTGCAGATCCGCGGTGACCCGCTTCAGGTAGTCGAGAAGTTTCTGCTCAGTGCTCATGGCTGTGCTCGTTTCTCCGCCGGTGCGATCAAGAGATCCGCAAGTCGTTGTCGATGAGGTCGAAGATCTGGTCCGCCGTGGCGTCCTGGATCCGCCGGGAAACGCCGTTCTCCGCCTCGTCCCCGGTCAGGCGGGCCAGCAGGGACCGCAGCCGGGCGGCCACCTCCGCCGTGGTTTCGCCGTCGTCGGCGAGTCCGGTCACCGCCAGTTCCAGCCGCCCGAGCTCGCCGAGGACGTCCGAAGCCGCTTCCTCGGCGCCGCTCGGCGCCAGCTCGCCCCGCAGGAACGCGGCGAGCGCCGCCGGGGTGGCGTGGTCGAACACCAGCGTCGGCGCCAGCCTGCCGCCGGTGACCTTGCCGAGCCGGTTGCGCAGCTCGACCCCGGTCAGCGAGTCGAAACCGAGCTCGCGGAACGCCCGTGCGGGTTCCACGGCCGCCGTCGACGGGAAGCCCAGTACGGCAGCCGCCTCGGTCCGCACCAGTTCGAGCAGGAGGGCCTCCTGCTCCGGCGAGGGGAGACCGGCCAGCCGTTTGAGCAGCTTGGATCCGCTGCCTTCCTTCGCCTCGCCCGCGACCCTGCGGGACGTCGTGGCGACGGTGAAGCCGCGCAGCAGATGCGCCACGTCGTCCGGCCGCTGACGCCGGAGGCCCGCCACGTCCAGCCGCATCGGCAGCAGCAGCGGCTCGTCCATGGCCAGCGCGGTGTCGAACAGGGCCAGTCCCTCTTCGGTGTCCAGCCCGCCGACACCGTCCCGGCTCAACCGCGCGAGCTCGGCCTCGCCCAGATGCGCGGTCATCCCGCCGAGCCGGGCCCAGAGTCCCCAGGCCAGGGACGTCGCCGGCAGTCCCGCCGCCCGGCGCCGGTGCGCCAGCGCGTCCAGCCAGACGTTCGCCGCCGCGTAGTTGCCCTGCCCCGGCCCGCCGAACACCCCGGCGGCCCCGGAATAGAGCACGAACAACGACAGGTCCAGTCCCCGCGTCAGCTCGTCCAGATGCGCCGCACCGTCCACTTTGGACCGGAGCACGGCGCTGAGCCGCTCGGGGGTGAGATCGCCGATCAGCCCGTCGTCGAGGGTGCCCGCGGTGTGCACCACACCGGCCAGCGCGGTGCCGATCCCGGAGATCACCTCGGCGATCTCCGCCCGGTCCGCCACGTCGCAGCGGACGATCCGGACCCGCGCGCCGAGTTCGGTCAGCTCGCGCGCCAGTTCCGCCGCACCCGGCGCGTCCGGTCCGCTCCTGCTGGTCAGCACCAGGTCACGGACACCGTGACCGGACACCAGCCGCCGGGCGGCCAGTGCGCCCAGGTTGCCGGTGCCGCCGGTGACCAGCACGGTCGCCGTCCCGTCGAGACGGCGAGGCTGCGTGAGCACGACCTTGCCGACGTGCTTGGCCTGCGACAGGAACCGGAACGCCTCGTGGGCGCGGCGGACGTCCCAGGTCCGGGTGGGCAACGGCCGCAGCACGCCGTCGGCGAACAACGCCATGACCTCGCGGAGGATCTCTCCCATTCGCTCGGCGCCCGCCTCGATCACGTCGAAGGCGCGGTAGCGCACCCCCGGATGCTCGGCGGCGACCAGCTCCGGATCGCGGATGTCGCTCTTGCCCATCTCGACGAACCGCCCGCCCCTGGGCAGCAGCCGCAGGGACGCGTCGACGAACTCGCGGGCGAGCGAGTCCAGCACCACGTCCATCCCCCGGCCGCCGGTGGCGTCGGCGAACCGCGCCTCGAACCCGAGATCCCGCGAGGACGCGAGATGCGTGTCGTCGAGACCGAGTTCCCGGACCGCCTGCCACTTCGCCGGGCTCGCGGTGCCGTACACCTCGGCGCCCCAGTGCCGGGCGAGCTGCACGGCGGCCATGCCGACCCCGCCCGCGGCGGCGTGTACCAGCACGGACTCGCCGCGCCGGAGGTCCGCCAGATCCCGCAGCGCGTAGTAGGCGGTGAGGAACACCACCGGCACCGACGCACCCTCCACAAAGGACCATTCGGGTGGCAGCTTCGCCAGCAGCCTGCCGTCGGCGACGGCGACCGGGCCGACACCCCCGGCGAACACCCCCAGCACCCTGTCGCCGGGAGCGAGCCCGGTGACCCCGGGCCCGACTTCGAGGACGACGCCCGCGCCCTCGTTGCCCAGCGGCACCTCGTCGGGGTACATGCCGAGCGCGATCAGCACGTCGCGGAAGTTGACCCCGGACGCCCGGACCTCCAGCCGCACCTCGCCTTCGCCGAGCTCGGCCGCCGCGGTCGGGGAAGGCAGCAGGGCCAGGTTCTCCAGCGTGCCCCGGCCCGTGAGGTCGAGGTGCCAGTGCGGCTCCCCGGCGGGCGGGGTCAACGCGGCGGAGCGGTCCGCGGGAACCAGCCTCGGCACCCGAAGCTGCCCGTCGCGCAACGCGAACTGCGGTTCACCACTGCGGAGCGCCGACGGCAGCTTGTCGAGGTCTTCGGGGCCGCCGAGGTCGGCGAGCACGAACCGGCCGGGGTTCTCCGACTGCGCGGAGCGCACCAGGCCCCACACCACGGCCGCGTCGGCGTCCGGCACGTCTTCGCCCGGCGCGGTGGCGATCGCCCCGCGGGTGACGATGACCAGCCGGGAGCCGGTGAACCGGTCGTCTCCCAGCCAGTCCTGCACCACGGCCAGCACGCGGTGCGCGGCGGGGTGCGGGCCGTCGGTGCCGGGAAGCCAGTGCAGCACCACCGTTTCCGGGCGCTGATCCGCCTTGACGTCCCGCAGTTCCGGAAGGTCCAGCAGTTCGGCGGACGGCAGCGCGACGTCGTCCCAGCCGACCAGGAAGAGATTCTTCGCCCGCAAGGTGCCCGCCGCGCCGGCGGGCCGCAGGGCCAGCGACTCGACCACCGCCACCGGGTCGCCCGCGCCGTCCGCGGCGAAGATCGACACGCTGTCGCCGTCGTGGCGCGTCAGCCGGACGCGCAGCGACCGCGCACCGGTCGCGTGCAGGGTCACGCCGGTCCAGGAGAACGGCAGGTACGCCCCGCCACCGCCGAACTTCACCGCGCCCAGTGCGTGGAGACCGGCGTCGAGCAGTGCCGGGTGCAGCCCGAACCGGGCTGCCTCGGCGGACTCGTCACGGGGCAGTTCCACCTCGGCGAACACCTCGGCGTCGCGTTCCCAGACCGCGGTGAGCCCGCGGAACACCGGACCATAGGCCAGCCCTGCCGCGGCGAGGCCGTCGTAGAGGCCGTCGATGTCCACGGCGACCGCCTTGGCGGGCGGCCACTCGCGGAGGTCGCCGGGCTCGTCCGGCTCGCCGGATTCGGGCGACAAGACGCCCGAAGCGTGCCGTGTCCACGGCTCGCCGTCCGCTTCACGGGAGTAAAAGACCAGCTCGCGGGTGCCCCCGTCATCCGGTGCACCGACGACGAGCTGCAGCTGGATCCCGCCGGTCTCGGGCAGTACCAGCGGCGCCTCGATCGTCACCTCGTCGACCCGGGCGCAACCCACCCTGTCGCCCGCTTGTACCGCCAGTTCGACGAAAGCGGTGCCCGGCAGGAACACCTGCCCCGAGACCACGTGTTCGGCCAGCCACGGTGACGCCGAGACCGACAGCCTGGCGGTGAGCACCACCTCGTCGCCGCCCGCGAAGTCCAAAGTGGCGCCGAGCATCGGGTGGTCGGTGGCGCCGAGTCCGGCGGTGGTGACGTCTCCACCGGAGGACGCGTCCACCCGGGGCCAGTAGCGTTCGCGCTGGAACGCGTAGGTGGGCAGGTCTTCGGGGGCCGTCCCGGCCTTGCCGAGAAGTGCGGGCCAGTCGACGTGGGCGCCGTGGCAGAACACTTCGCCTGCCGAGAGCAGGAACCTTCGCAGCCCGCCCTCGTCGCGGCGCAACGTGCCCACCACGGGGACGTCGACGGTGTCCTCGATCGCCATCGTCAGCACCGGATGGGCACTGACCTCGACGAACATCTGCAAGCCTTCTTCGGCCAGCTGTTCGACCGCGTTCGCGAACCGGACCGTCTGCCGCAGATTCCGATACCAGTAGCTACCCGTCAGCTCAGAGGTGTCCAGCCATTGGGAGTCCACAGTGGAATAGAACGGGACATCGCCCGTCCGCGGGGTCACCGGCGCCAGCAGCTCGGCAAGCTCCGCCTCGATCCGCTCGACATGAGCCGAATGCGACGCATAGTCCACCGCCACGAGCCGAGCCCTGACGCCTTCGGCCTCGTACCGGGCCTTCGCTTTCGCCAGCGCTTCAGGGTCACCCGACAGCACGACCGCGTTCGGGCCGTTCACCGCGGCGATCGACACACCCTCATCGACCTCGGTCACCGGGGCGGCCACCGACAGCATCCCGCCCAGACCGGCAAGTTCGGCAGCGATGGCCTGACTCCGCAACGCCACCACCCGCGCGCCGTCCTCCAGGCTCAAGCCACCTGACACCACCGCGGCCGCGATCTCACCTTGGGAGTGACCGACCACCGCAGCGGGAACCACACCGAGCGAACGCCACAGCGCGGCCAGCGACACCATCACCGACCACAACACCGGCTGCACAACATCAACCCTGGTCAAGGCAACTTCGTCATCCAACACCTCGAACAACGGCCAGTCCACAAAGGACCTCAAAGCACTGTCGCACTCCGCCATCCGCGAAGCGAACACCGGGCTCTCCTGCAACAGCGACGAGGCCATACCCAGCCACTGCGAACCCTGTCCAGGGAATACGAACACCACACGATCCACACCGGAGCCAGAACCCCGCACGACACCAGCGGGCTCGTCACCCGCCGCCAGCGCGGCAGCCAAACCGGCCTGGTCCTCTCCCACCAGGACCGCGCGATGTCCGAACACAGAGCGACGCACCAATCCCGCCGCCACACCCGCGGTATCAGCGGCATATCCGGCGAGCCGACCGGCGAAAGCTTCCACCGCTTCCGGCGACTTGCCCGAAAGCACCCACGGCGTGACCGCCACCGGGACGACGTCGGCAGACGCGGGCGCGGGCGCCTGCTCCAGGATGAGGTGGGCGTTGGTGCCGCTCATGCCGAACGCGGAGATACCCGCTCGCCGCGCCGACTCGCGCTCCGGCCACTCACGGGCTTCGGTCAGCAGTTCGACGGCCCCGGCGGTCCAGTCCACATGGGACGACGGCGTGTCGATGTGAAGGCTTCGCGGCAGCAGACCGTGCCGCAGCGCCAGCACCATCTTCATCACTCCGGCGACCCCGGCCGCCGCCTGCGTGTGCCCGAGGTTCGACTTCACCGAACCCAGCCACAACGGGCGATCGCGGTCCTTCCCGTAGGTCGCGTTGAGCGCCTGGGCTTCGATCGGGTCGCCGAGTGTGGTTCCGGTACCGTGTGCCTCGACGACGTCCACATCGGACGTCCCGAGTCCGGCGTTGGCCAGCGCGGCCCGGATCACCCGTTGCTGGGAGAGACCGTTCGGCGCGGTGAGCCCGTTGGACGCGCCGTCCTGGTTGACCGCGCTGCCCCGCACCACGGCCAGCACCTGATGGCCCTGGCGGGTGGCCTCGGACAGCCGTTCCACCAGCAGGATTCCGGCGCCTTCGCCCCAGCCGGTGCCGTCGGCGCCCTCGGCGAACGCCTTGCACCGGCCGTCGGCCGACAGCCCGCGCTGGGCGCTGAAGTCCAGGAAAGCTCCGGGCGTGGACATCACGGTCACGCCGCCGGCCAGCGCCATGTCGCACTCGCCGTTGCGCAGTGCCTGCACGGCGAGATGGATCGCGACCAGCGAAGACGAACAGGCGGTGTCCACGGTGACGGCCGGGCCTTCGAGCCCGAACGTGTAGGCCAGCCTGCCCGAGACCACACTCGCCGAGACCCCGGTGCCCAGCTGTCCTTCGCCGAGGTCCGACGAGGCGAGCAGCACCGAGAGGTAGTCCTGGCCGTTCGAGCCGACGAACACCCCGGTCCGGCTGCCCCGGAACTCGGCCGGGTCGAGACCGGCTCGTTCGAAGGCCTCCCACGAGGTCTCCAGCAGCAGCCGCTGCTGCGGGTCCATCGCCAGCGCCTCGCGCGGGGAGATCCCGAAGAACTGGGGGTCGAACTCCCCGACGTCGTAGACGAACGCGCCGTCGCGGGTGTAACTCGTACCGGGCTTGCCCGGCTCGGGGTGGTACAGCTCGGCCAGGTCCCAGCCACGGTCGCCGGGGAACGGCCCCACCGCGTCGCGGCTTTCCGACAGCAGTTCCCACAGCTGTTCCGGTGAGTGCGCGCCGCCCGGGAACCGGCAGGCCATGCCGACGATCGCGATCGGTTCGTCGGCGGCGGCCACCACGGTGGCCGGGGTGATCGCGGTGTGGACACCGGTCAGCTCGGCGAGCAGGTGCTCGGCCAGCGCGAGCGGGTTGGGGTAGTCGAAGACCAGCGTGGTCGGCAGGTCGAGACCGACCAGCGGGACCATCCGGTTGCGCAGTTCCACCGCGGTCAGCGAATCGAAACCCAGCTCACGGAACGCACGGTCCTGCTCCACCGCCTCCGGACCGGAGTAGCCCAGCACCGCCGCCGCCTCGGCACGGACCAGGTTCAGGACAGTTTGCCGCCGGACGGCCGGGGCGAGCCCGGCGAGTTTCCCGCGCAGTTCGGCCGAACCCGCGCCGGCGGGCTCGTCGGCGGTGTCCTCGATCTCGATCAGTTCGGTGAGCAGGGGGCTGGGCCGCCGGGAGGTGAACACCGGCGCGAACCGGGCCCAGTCCACGTCGGCCACGGTGACCGTGGTGTCGTGGCGCGCGCTTTCCAACGCCGCCAACGCCCGTTGCGGGGCTAACGCGGTCAGACCGCGCTTGGCCAGCTGCTTGCCTGCTTCACCCGCGGCCATCCCCGCTTCGGCCCACGGACCCCACGCCACCGACAACCCCGCAAGACCATCGGCACGACGCTGCTCCACGAGCGCATCCAAGAACGCATTGCCAGCCGCGTAAGCAGACTGACCGCCACTGCCCCACGCCGCCGCGATCGATGAGAACACAATGAACGCGTCAAGACCCTCGGTCAACTCATGCAAGTTGACCGCACCCGCGACCTTCCCCTCAACGACCGCACGGAACTCGTCCACCGAGCAGTCCGCCAGGGGCGTCGACTGAGCGACACCGGCCGCGTGCACCACCACCGACAAGCCTTCGAGCCCGTCGACCAACTCGGCCACCGCCGCACGATCGGCCACATCACAGGCCGCCACCGTCACCACGACGCCCAGCTCCCGCAACTCAGCGGCAAGATCCTCCGCACCCGGCGAAGCGATCCCGCGACGGCTGACCAGCACCAGATGCTCGACACCTCGCCCTGCCAGCCAGCGCGCGACCTGACCGCCCAGCGCACCAGTACCACCGGTCACGAGCGCGGTACCGTTCAAGGTCCACGGTTCCCGACCGGCCGCATCCGCCCGCACCAAACGTCGCGCGAACACACCCGACGGCCGCACCGCGACCTGATCCTCGGAACCGGTCAGCAGGCCCAGCACCCGGTCGTCACCGGCAGCGGGCAGGTCGATCAGCCCACCCCACACCTCGGGATGCTCCAGCGCCGCGACCCGGCCCAGACCCCATATCTGCGCCTGTTCCGGCGCCCACAAGCGATCCGAACCGCCGACCGAGACCGCGCCCCGGGTCACGGCCCACACCTTCGAACCAGTACCCACCGCCGCCTGGATCACCAGCAACGTCGACGCGGCGTCCAAACAGGACACCACACCAGCGAAACGACCAGGAGCCAACAACTCCGAAAGATCCGGCTGCTCGGCGACGACAACCTCACCAAGACCGGCGAGAGCATCACCTTCAGCCAACGGCTCCGGCGAAAGCACCAGCCACTCACCCTCCGGCAGGGCATCAGGCACCCGCACCGGAACCCACTCCGCCCGATACCGCCAACCATCGACCACAGAGGACTCACGACGTTTCCGCCGCCACGCCGACAACGACGACACCACGGTGTCCAGGGCCGGTTCGTGGTCGATCGCCAGTTCGGCGGCGACCGACTCCAGGTCTTCCCGCTCCACCGCGTCCCAGAACGCCGCATCGACTTCGTCCGAGCGGGTGGCACCGGCGGTCCGCGCGGGCGTGACCCAGTACCGCTCCCGCTGGAAGGCATACGTGGGCAGGTCGACGCGGTTCCCGCTCAGCAACGCGGACCAGTCCACCGCGACACCCCGCGTGTGCAACGCGCCCAGTGCGGTGATGACGGTCCGGACCTCGGGCCGATCGGCACGGAGCATCGGCACGAACAAGGCGTCCGTCCCGGGCAGGCAGCCCTGCGCCATCGCCGTCAGGACCCCGTCGGGGCCCAGTTCGACGAACGACGTCACTCCCTGCTCTGCCAGCGTCCGCACGCCGTCGGCGAAACGCACCGCCTGACGCACGTGGTCCAGCCAGTACCGCGGTGAAGCGAGGTCCCCGGTGAGCTCACCGGACACAGTGGACACCACCGGGATCTGCGGGTCATGGAAGGTCAACCCCGTCAGCACTTCGGCGAACTCCGCGAGCATCGGCACCATCAGCGGCGAGTGGAAAGCGTGACTCGCTTCGACTCGTTTGGTCCGGCGCCCCTTGGCCGCGAACTCGGCGGCCACCCCGGCGACGACCGTCTCGTCCCCGGAAACCACGACCGACGACGGACCGTTGACAGCCGCGATCCCGAACCCGGCGGCCGGCTCGAACTCGTCCTCCGCCGCCTCGATCGCGAACATCGCCCCGCCCGAGGGCAGCGCCTGCATCAACCGGCCACGGGCCGAGACGAGTTTGCCCGCGTCCTCCAGGGAGAACACCCCGGCGATGTGAGCGGCGGCGATCTCACCGATCGAGTGCCCCAGCAGGAAGTCGGGGCACACCCCCCACGACTCGACCAGGCGGTACAGGGCCACTTCGACCGCGAACAACGCGGCCTGGGCGAACTCCGTCCGGTTCAGCAGCTCCGGCTCGCTCAGCACCACCTCGCGAAGACGCGACGGCAGGAACTCGCAGGCGTCGTCGAAGGCTTCGGCGAAAACGGGGAACTCGGCATGGAGCTCGCGCCCCATCCCGGCCCGCTGCGCACCCTGACCGGTGAACAGGAACGCCGTCTTGCCTCGGCCGGTGGCGCCTTCGGTCACTTCGGCGGACGACCGCCCCTCGGCGAGCGCGCCCAGCGCCCGTGCCAGCTCGGCGAAGTCGGCGCCTGTCACCACAGCCCGCCGTTCGAGCGCGGACCGGTTCGTCGCCAACGAGAACGCCAGATCCTCCAACGCGACCGCCGGGTCTTCCGCGAGGGGAAGCAGCCGGGCGGCCTGTGCGCGCAACGCGGCCGTCGTCTTGCCCGACACCAGGAACGGCAGTACGGCGGGGCCGTGCGCGGGTACCAGCGGCGCCTCGGCGGGCGCCTGCTCGATGATGGTGTGCGCGTTGGTGCCGCTGATCCCGAACGAGGAGACCGCAGCCCGCCGAGGGCGGCCGGTCTCCGGCCACGCACGGGACTCGTCGAGCAGCTCGACGGCGCCGCCGCTCCAGTCCACATGGGACGACGGCGTTCCGGCGTGCAGAGTCTTCGGCAGCACCTGGTGGCGCAGGGCCATGACCATCTTGATGATGCCCGCGACCCCGGCAGCCGCCTGGGTGTGCCCCAGGTTCGACTTCACCGAACCCAGCCACAACGGCTCCTCACGGTCCCGGCCGTAAGTCGCCAGCAACGCCTGCGCCTCGATCGGGTCACCCAGCGGGGTCCCGGTGCCGTGCGCCTCGACGGCGTCCACTTCGGACGGTCGCAATCCGGAATTGGCCAGCGCCGCACGGATCACCCGCTGCTGCGACGGACCATTCGGCGCCGTCAAACCATTCGAAGCACCATCCTGATTCACCGCGCTGCCCCGCACCACGGCCAAGATCCGATGGCCCTTACGCCGCGCGTCGGACAGCCGCTCCACCAGCAGCATCCCGGCGCCCTCGCCCCAACCGGTACCGTCCGCACCCTCGGCGAACGCCTTGCACCGGCCGTCCGCGGACAGACCACCCTGGGCGTCGAATTCGACGAAGGCGCCCGGCGCGGACATCACCGTGACCCCACCGGCCAGTGCGAGGTCGCACTCGCCGTTCCGCAGCGCCTGCGCCGCCCAATGCAGGGCCACCAGCGAAGAGGAGCACGCGGTGTCGACCGTGACCGCCGGGCCTTCGAGCCCGAAGGTGTAAGCCACCCGGCCGGACGCCACACTCGGGGTGGTGCCGGTCATCAGGTGCCCACGGACCCCGTCCGGCAGCGGTGAGACACCGACGGCGTAGCCCTGGGTGGCGGTGCCGACGAAAACGCCGGTCGGGCTGCCTTGCAGGTTCGCCGCGTCGAGACCGGCGTGTTCGAAGGCCTCCCACGTGGTCTCCAGCAGCAACCGCTGCTGCGGATCCATCGCCAGCGCCTCACGCGGCGAAATCCCGAAGAACCCAGGATCGAACTCCGCCGCGTCGTAGAGGAACCCGCCTTCCCTGACGGAATCGAGGTCGAGGTCCCAGCCGCGGTCGAGCGGGAGGGCGCCGATGGCGTCGCGTCCGGACGCCACCAGGTCCCACAGCTCCTCCGGCGAGCTGACTCCGCCGGGATACCGGCAGCCGATGCCGATGATCGCGATCGGCTCGTCGGCGGCGGGACGGCTCTGGACTGCCGGAGCGGAGGCCACGGCGTCCTCGTCGACCAGTTCGGCACGGAGGAAGGCCGCGAGCACCAGCGGTGTCGGGTAGTCGAAGACCAGGGTGGCCGGCAGCTTCAGGCCGGTGGCCTGGTTGAGGCGGTTGCGGAGCTCGATGGCGGTCAGCGAGTCGAACCCCAGCTCGCGGAAGGTCGACTCCGGTACGACGTGCTCGGCGTCCGGGTAGCCGAGCACGAGGGCGGCCTGGTCACGGACGATACGGGTGAGTTCCTCGGTCCGAGCGGCCACGGGCAGGAGCGCGAGCCGTTGCCCGAGCGAGCCGGCCGATTCCGTCCCGGCGGACGCGGCCGCGCGGCGCGTCATCACCCTGACGAGACCGCGCAGCAGCGGGGGAACGTCGTCGGCGGTCGCCTGGCCGGAACCGAGGTCCAGGTTCAGGGGCACCAAGAGCGCGTCGGCGCGGGTGCGGGCGGCGTCGAACAGGGCGAGGCCTTGTTCGGGGCTGAGTGCGCGGCTGCCTGATCGGGAAACCCTGGCGCGGTCCGCGGTGCTGAGCGTCCCGCCCATGCCGCCGTTTTCCTGATCCCACAACCCCCACGCCAGCGACAGTCCGGGCAAGCCGTTCGCCCGGCGATGAGCCGCGAGAGCATCCAGGAAAACGTTCGCCGCCGAGTAGTTCGCCTGCCCCGGATTGCCGAACACCCCCGACGCCGACGAGAACACCACGAACTCGGCCAGATCGCGGTTCTTCGTCAACTCGTGCAAATTCCATGCCGCGTCCGCCTTCGGACGCAACACCCCGGCGACACGGTCAGCGGTCAACGACTCCACGACCCCGTCGTCCAGCACCCCGGCGGTATGCACCACCGCCGTCAAGTCCACAGTGGACAACAGCTCGGCCAACGCGTCACGATCCGCCACGTCACACGCGACCACCGACACCTCGGCACCCAGACCGGTCAGCTCATCGACCAAGGCATCCGCACCCGGAGCCGCCACACCACGACGACTCACCAGCAACAACTTCCGCGCACCCTGACCAACCAGATGCCGAGCCACCAAAGCGCCCAGATTCCCGGTACCACCGGTGATCAACACCGTCCCCGCGGCATCAAACGGCCTCGGCACACTGAGCACGACCTTGCCCACATGCTTCGCCTGCGACATGAACCGGAACGCCTCCGGCGCCTGCCGCACGTCCCATACCCGGGACGGCAAAGGAGACAGCACCCCGGCATCGAACAACTCGACCAGCTCAGCGAGCATCTCGCCGATCCGCGCCGGTCCGGCCTCGATCAGATCAAACGCCTGATAGGCGACACCGGGGAACTCGGCCGCGACCTGTCCTGGCTCACGAACGTCGGTCTTGCCCATCTCCGCGAAACGGCCACCCCGCGGCAACAACCGCAGCGAGGCGTCAACAAACTCACCCGCCAACGCGTCCAAGACCACGTCCACGCCACGACCTTCGGACACGGCAAGGAACTTCGCCTCAAAGTCAGTGTCCCGCGACGACGCCAGATGATCATCCGCCACACCCAGCGCGCGAACCGCGTCCCACTTGGCAGGACTGGCCGTCGCGAAAACCTCGACGCCCCAGTGCCGGGCCAGCTGCACCGCGGCCATCCCGACCCCACCGGCGGCCGCGTGAATCAACGCCGCCTCACCGGAACGGACATCCATCAAATCACGCAGGGCGTAGAACGCCGTGAGAAACACGATCGGCACCGAAGCCGCATCCACAAAGGACCAGTCGGCGGGAATCCGCGCCACCGTTCGGGAGTCGGTGACCGCGATCGGGCCGAACGCGCCCGCCAGCAGGCCCATCACACGGTCGCCGGGCACCAGGTCGGTGACCTTCGCACCGACCTCCAGCACCACCCCGGCGCCCTCGATACCCATCAGACCCGCGTCGCCGGGATACATGCCCAACGCGTTCAGCACATCACGGAAGTTCACTCCCGCCGCCCGCACCTCGACCCGAACGTCCAACTCACCCAACGGATCCCCGGCCTGCGGCCACGACACCAACGACAAGTTCGACAACGTGCCCTTGCCGACACTGTCGAGGCGCCAGGTCCGCTCGTCCGGCGGCACCAGGTCGGCGGAGCGCGAAACCCGGCCCAACCGCGCGGCGAACGCTTCGCCGCCACGAATCACGACCTGGGGTTCGTTACCGTTCGGGACGGCGGCCAGTGCCTCCCCCGAGCGCGGGTCCTCGTCGACGTCGACGAGGAGCAGCCGTCCCGGGTGTTCCGCCTGCACCGTGCGAAGCAGCCCCCAGACGGCCGCCGCGGGCAGGTCACGGACCTCTTCCCCGGCCTCGGCCGCCACCGCGCCACGGGTGACGACCATCAGCCGCGTTCCCTCGGCGGTGCGGTCCGCCAGCCAGTCCTGGACGTCCGCGAGCATCGACGAAACCAGCGCTGCCGTCGTCCGGCCCCGGGAAACGCACTCCGCCGTCACGACCGGTGCCGTCTCGCCCGCGGGCAGGGAGATCGGTTCCCAGGTCAGGCGGTACAGCGCGTCCGAGTCGGTGTTCCGGTTGGCCGACAGCGCCCGCATGACCAGGGAGTCGACCGCCGCCACCGGACGGCCTTCGGTGTCGGTGACCTCGATCGACACCGTGTCCGCGCCGGACGGCGTCAGCCGGACCCGGACCGCGGCGGCACCGACGGCGAACAGGGAGAACCCGGTCCAGGAGAACGGGACACGGCCACCGCCGTCACCGTCGCCCGCGCGGAGGGCCAGCGCGTGCAGGCCCGCGTCGAGCAGGGCGGGGTGCAGCCCGAAGCGGGCGGCCTCGTCGCGGACGGACCGCGGCAGCTCGACCTCGGCGAAGATCTCGTCGCCGAGGACCCAGGCCGCTCGCAGGCCCTGGAAGCTGTCGCCGTAGCCGAAGCCCGCTTCCGCCATTCCGGCGTACAGACCGGAAACGTCCACCTGGCGCGCGTCGGACGGCGGCCACTCCGCGAGCCCGGCATCGGGTCGCACGCCGCGGCGGGCGAGGACACCGATCGCGTGGGTCGTCCAGTCGCCCTCGGTGCGCGAGTGGACCGACACCTCACGCCGTCCTGCCTCGTCGGCCGCGCCGACGGCGACCTGGACCTGGACGCTGCCGGATTCGGGCAGTGCGAGTGGTGCGGACAACGTCAGTTCCTCGACGAAGTCGCAGCCCGTCCGGTCACCGGCGGCGACCGCGAGTTCCAGCAGGGCGGTGCCGGGTACGAGTACCCGGCCCTGGACCCGGTGGTCCGCCAGCCAGGGGTGGGTCCGGGCCGAGAGCCTGCCGGTCAGGACCAGGCCGTCGCCGCCTGCCAGTTCCACGGCGGCGCCGAGCAGCGGGTGATCGGCCGCGCCGAGCCCGGCACCGGTCACGTCGCCGGCCACCAGACCGGAGATCTTCGGCCAGTAGTGCTCGCGCTGGAAGGCGTAGGTGGGCAGGTCGGCCGATTCGCCGGGGCCGAAGTACGCCGCCCAGTCGACCGGGACGCCACGGGTGTGGAGCGTGCTCAGGGCGGTGATCGCGGTGTGGACCTCGGGCCGGTCGGCCCGCAGGATCGGCGCGAACAGGGCCTCGGAGTCGGGCAGGCAGCCTTGGGCCAGTCCGCTCAGCACCCCGTCGGGACCCAGTTCGACAAACGACGTCACACCCTCGGCGGCCAGTACCTTCACTCCGTCGGCGAAACGCACTGCCTGACGCACGTGATCCAGCCAGTACCGCGGCGACGCCAGATCCGCAGCGAGCCCACCGGACACAGTGGACACCACCGGAATCACCGGTGCGCTGAACGTGATGCCCTCAAGAACCCGCGCGAACTCGGCGAGCATCGGCTCCATCAACGGCGAATGGAACGCATGACTCACCTCAAGACGCTTCGTCTTACGACCCCTAGCCGCAAACTCCTCAGCAAGAGCGACAACCACGGACTCGACCCCGGAGATCACCACCGAGTTCGGGCCGTTCAGCGCCGCGATCCCGAACTCGGCCGTCGGCACGAACTCGTCTTCCGTCGCCTCGATAGCGACCATCACGCCGCCATCGGGCAACGCCTGCATCAGACGACCACGAGCCGACACCAGCTTGCCCGCGTCCTCCAGCGAAAACACCCCAGCGACATGCGCAGCCGCGATCTCACCGATCGAATGACCCAACAGGAAGTCAGGACGCACACCCCACGACTCGACAAGCCGATAAAGCGCAACCTCCAAAGCGAACAACGCAGGCTGCGCGAACTCAGTCCGGCCAAGATCACCCAACGGCGGCAAAAACTGTGATGCGGCGTCAAAAGCCTCAGCGAAAACAGGGAACTCCGCATACAGCTCCGCCCCCATACCCAACCGCTGCGAACCCTGACCAGCGAACAAAAACGCGGTCTTGCCGGAGTCAGCCGCGCCTTCGACCAAGCCCGGAGCCTGTCCCCCGGCCGCGAGTGCGGCGATGCCCGCGAGCAGGCTGTCGCGATCCGTTCCGACGACCGCCGCGCGGCGGTCCCAGGTGGACCTGGTGGTGGCCAGCGAGCGAGCGACAGCGGCGATATCCCCGCCTTCCGTCACCACCAGCCGCAGGCGTTCAGCCTGTGCTCGAAGGGCTTCGGCGGATTTCGCCGAAAGCACCATCGGCACGACCGACGGGGTCACGGCGGACTCCACGGCGGGCGTCTCCGGCGCCTCTTCGAGGATGGTGTGCGCGTTGGTCCCGCTGATACCGAACGACGAGACACCCGCGCGGCGCGGCGCCTCCTCCGCCGGCCACGACCGCGACTCGGTGAGCAGTTCGACCGCCCCGGCCGACCAGTCCACCTGGGACGACGGCGAGTCCACGTGCAGAGTCTTCGGCAGGACACCGTGCTGGAGGGCCAGCACCATCTTGATCACCCCGGCCATCCCGGCCGCGGCCTGCGTGTGCCCGAGGTTCGACTTCACCGCGCCCAGCCACAACGGCTGTTCACGGTCCTGGCCATAGGTCGCCAGCAACGCCTGAGCCTCGATCGGGTCACCCAGCGAGGTACCTGTGCCGTGTGCTTCCACTGCGTCCACTTCGGACGGTTCCAGGCCCGCACTCGCCAGCGCCGCACGGATCACCCGCTGCTGCGACGGACCATTCGGCGCGGTCAACCCGTTCGAGGCACCATCCTGATTCACCGCGGAACCACGCACCACCGCCAGCACTCGGTGTCCCTTGCGCTGCGCGTCCGACAGCCGCTCGACCAGCAGCATCCCGGCGCCTTCACCCCAGCCGGTGCCGTCCGCCCCCTCGGCGAAGGGCTTGCACCGGCCGTCCGCCGCGAGACCCCGCTGGGCACTGAAGTCCACAAAGGCCCCTGGCGTGGCCATCACCGTCACGCCACCGGCCAGCGCCAGCTCGCATTCGCCGTTGCGCAGAGCTTGCGCGGCCAGATGCAGGGCGACGAGCGAGGACGAGCACGCCGTGTCGACGGTCAGCGCCGGGCCTTCGAGCCCGAACGTGTAAGCCAGCCTGCCGGAAACCACGCTCGCGGACACTCCGGTGCCGAGGTGCCCGTCCCCGAGGTCCGAGGAGGCCAGCAGCACCGAGAGGTAGTCCTGGCCGTTCGAGCCGACGAAGACGCCAGTCTGGCTTCCCCGGACGGACGCCGGATCGATCCCCGCGCGTTCGAAGGCCTCCCACGAAGTCTCCAGCAGCAGCCGCTGCTGCGGGTCCATCGTCACGGCTTCACGCGGTGAGATCCCGAAGAAACGTGCGTCGAACTCCCCGACGTCGTACAGGAAAGCGCCGTCGCGGGTGTAGCTCGTGCCGGGGTTGCCCGGTTCGGGGTGGTACAGCTCCTCCAGGTCCCAGCCGCGGTTCTCCGGGAAGCCGCCGACAGCGTCCTCACCGGAGGCGAGCAGGCTCCACAGCTGTTCCGGTGAGTGCACGCCGCCGGGGAACCGGCACGCCATGCCGACGATCGCGATCGGCTCGTCGCTGGCCGCCACGCCGGTGGCCACGACGTTTTCCCGCGCACCGAGCAGTTCCCCCAGGAGGTGCTCGGCCAGGGCGAGCGGGTTGGGGTAGTCGAAGACCAGCGTGGTCGGCAGATCGAGACCGACCAGCGGAACCATCCGGTTACGCAACTCCACCGCGGTCAGCGAATCGAAACCCAGCTCACGGAACGCACGGTCCTGCTCCACAGCCTCCGGACCGGAGTACCCCAGCACCGCCGCCGCCTCGGCACGAACCAGCTCCAACAGCAGTCGCCGCTGGTCGGCGAGGGGACGGCCGATCAGCCTGGTCCGCAGTTCGTTGGTGTCCCGCAGCTCGTCGACAGCGGGAGTCACCTCGATCAGTTCGGTGAGCAGGGGGCTGGGTCGCCGGGAAGTGAACACCGGCGCGAACCGGGCCCAATCGACATCGGCCACGGTCACCGTGGTGTCGCGCCGTGCGCCTTCCAACGCCGCCAACGCCCGCTCCGGCGCCAACGCCGTCAAACCACGCTTCGCCAGGTGCTCACCAGCCTCACCCGCGGCCATGCCCGCTTCGGCCCACGGACCCCACGCCACCGACAGACCCGGAAGGCCATCGGCACGACGCTGCTCGACCAACGCATCCAAGAACGCATTGCCAGCCGCATAAGCAGACTGACCACCACTGCCCCACGCCGCCGCGATCGACGAAAACACGATGAACGCGTCAAGACCCTCGGTCAGCTCATGCAGATTGACCGCACCCGCGACCTTCCCCGCAACCACCGCACGGAACTCGTCCACCGAGCAGTCCGCCAGCGGCGTCGACTGCGCGACACCGGCCGCGTGCACCACCACCGACAGATCCGGAAGACCGTCGACCAGTTCGGCCACGGCCGCACGGTCCGCCACATCACAGGCCGCCAAAGTGACCGTGACGCCCAGTTCCCGCAACTCCGCGGCCATGTCCTCGGCCCCCGGTGAAGCCGCCCCGCGACGGCTGACCAGCACCAGATGCTCGACACCTCGCTGAGCCAGCCACCGCGCGACCTGACCACCCAAGGCACCCGTACCACCGGTCACCAAAGCCGTGCCACCAAAAGCCCACGGTTCCCCGCCAGCGGCACCAGCACGCACCAGGCGACGCGCGAACACCCCGGACGCCCGCACCGCCACCTGATCTTCGACGCCCGCCAGCACCCCGAACAGCCGAGGATCCCCGGAAGCGGGCAGATCGATCAGCCCACCCCACACCTCGGGATGCTCCAGCGCCGCGACCCTGCCCAGACCCCAGACCCGCGCCTGCTCCGGTGCGGTCAGCCGGTCGTCACGACCGACCGACACCGCGCCCCGGGTCAACGCCCATACCTTGACGCCGGTACCCACGGCGGCTTGCACCACGGCGAGCGTGGCCTCGGCGTCCAAACAGGACACAACACCGGTGAAACGCCCAGCAACCAACAACTCTGAGAGGTCCGGATTCTCGGCGACGACAACCTCACCGAGCTCGGCGAGAGCGTCACCTTCGGCCAGGGGCACCGGCGAAAGCACCAGCCACTCGCCCTCCGGCCGGACTTCGGGTACCCGCACCGGCACCCACTCCGCCCGGTACCGCCAGCCCTCGACGACCGAGGACTCGCGGCGCCGCTGACGCCATGCCGACAACGAGGGCAGCAACGCGCCGAGGAACTGCTCGTCCTCGCCCGCGACCCGCAGTTCGGCGGCGAGCGTGCGGACGTCGGCACGCTCGACGGCGTCCCAGAACTCGCTGTCCTGTACTTCGACCGTGGAACCGCCGCCGAACTCCAGCCAGAAACGCTCGTGCTGGAAGGCGTAGGTGGGCAGGTCGACCCGCGCACCCGCCAGGAGTGCCGTCCAGTCGATGCGGGTTCCCCGGGTGTGCAACGCACCGAGCGCCGTCATGGCGGTGCGGACCTCGGGCCGGTCACCGCGGAGCAGCGGCACGAACTGGGCCTCAGCGTCAGGGAGACATCCCTGCGCCAGCCCGCTCAACACACCATCGGGACCCAGTTCGACAAACGACGTCACACCTTCAGCGGCCAGTATCTTCACTCCGTCGGCGAAACGCACCGCCTGACGCACATGATCAAGCCAGTACCTCGGCGACGCCAAATCCGCAGCGAGCCCACCAGACACAGTGGACACCACCGGAATCACCGGTGCGTTGAACGTGATCCCGTTGAGCACTTCAGCAAACTCGGCGAGCATCGGCTCCATCAACGGCGAATGGAACGCATGACTCACCTCAAGACGCTTCGTCTTACGCCCCTTGGCCGCAAACTCTTCAGCAATCCGGACGACAGCAGCCTCGGCACCCGAGATCACCACGGAGTTCGGACCGTTCACCGCCGCGATCCCGAACTCAGCGTCAGGCTCGAACTCGTCCTCGGTCGCTTCGATCGCGACCATCACACCGCCGACGGGCAATGCCTGCATCAGACGGCCACGGGCGGACACCAGCTTGCCCGCGTCTTCCAGGGAAAACACCCCAGCGACATGCGCGGCCGCGATCTCACCGATCGAGTGGCCCATCAGGAAGTCAGGACGCACACCCCACGACTCAACAAGTCGATAAAGCGCAACTTCCAGAGCGAACAACGCAGGCTGCGCGAACTCAGTCCGGCCAAGATCACCCAACGGCGGCAGAAACTCGCACGCCGAGTCAAAAGCGGCTGCGAAAACAGGGAACTCCGCATACAGCTCCGCCCCCATACCCAACCGCTGAGAACCCTGACCAGCGAACAGGAACGCCAATCGGCCCCGGCCGGTGGAACCCTCGACGAGGTCCGCGGACGAGCGGCCCTCGGCCAGCGCCCGCAGCGCCCGCACCAGTTCGTCACGGTCGGCTCCGGCCACCGCGGCACGCCGTTCCAGTGCCGACCGCGTCGTCGCCAGCGAGTACGCGACATCCGTCAGTGCCGCCTCGCCGTCCTCCACAAAGGACGCCAGCTTCGCCGCTTGATCGCGCAACGCCGCCGTCGTCTTGCCGGACAGCACGAACGGCACCACCGCGGGCGCCCGGCGCTCGGGGGCCTGCTCCTGGACGGGCGCCTGCTCGAGAATCGTGTGCGCGTTGGTGCCGCTGATCCCGAAGGAGGACACCGCCGCGCGGCGAGGACGTCCGGCGTCGGGCCACGCCCGCGCCTCGGTGAGCAACTCGACGGTTCCGGCGGACCAGTCGATATGCGACGAGGGCGCGTCCACGTGCAGCGTCTTGGGGAGCACCCCGTGCCGCATCGCCATGACCATCTTGATCACCCCGGCCACCCCGGCGGCGGCCTGAGTGTGCCCCAGGTTCGACTTCACCGACCCCAGCAGCAGGGGCACTTCACGTTCCTGCCCGTACGCCGCGAGCAGCGCCTGTGCCTCGATCGGGTCGCCCAGCGCGGTGCCGGTGCCGTGCGCTTCGACGGCGTCCACTTCGGACGGTCCCAGCCCGGCGCTCGCCAGCGCCGCCTTGATCACCCGGCGCTGGGAGGGCCCGTTCGGTGCGGTCAGCCCGTTCGACGCGCCGTCGGAGTTCACCGCGGAGCCACGGACCACCGCCAGCACGGTGTGGCCGTTGCGCACTGCGTCGGACAGCCGCTCGACCAGCAGGATCCCGACGCCCTCACCCCAGCCGGTGCCGTCGGCGCCCTCGGCGAACGCCTTGCAGCGGCCGTCGTCCGCGAGCCCGCCCTGCGCGGAGAACTCCACGAAGGTGCCCGGCCCGGCCATCACGGTGACGCCACCGGTCACGGCCAGGTCGCACTCGCCCCGCCGGAGCGAATGCGCCGCCAGGTGCAGGGCCACCAGCGAGGACGAGCACGCGGTGTCCACGGTGATCGCGGGGCCTTCCAGCCCCAGCGAGTACGCGATGCGGCCGGACGCCACGCTCGGCGTGGTGCCGGTCATCAGATGTCCTTGCGTGCCCTCGGGTGCGGCGTCCACGCCGACCCCGTAACCGTGTGCCGCCGCGCCGACGAACACACCGGTCTGGCTGCCGCGCATGGTCGTGGCGTCGATCCCCGCGCGCTCGAAGGCTTCCCACGTGGTCTCCAGCAGCAACCGCTGCTGCGGATCCATCGCCAGCGCCTCACGCGGCGAAATCCCGAAGAACCCAGGATCGAACTCCGCCGCGTCGTAGAGGAACCCGCCGCCGCGGGCGTGGAACGTGCCCGTGGCACCCGGGTCGGGGTCGTACAGGTTGTCCAGGTCCCAGCCACGGTCGGCGGGGAAGCCGCCGATCGCGTCCTGCCCGGATGCCAGCAGGCGCCACAGATCCTCCGGCGAGCGCACCCCGCCGGGGAAGCGGCACCCGATGCCGACGATCGCGATCGGCTCCTGCTGCTGTTCTTCGACCTCCCGCAGCCGCCGATGCGCGTCACGCAGGTCAGCGGTCGCACGCTTGAGGTAGTTGAGAAGCTTCTGCTCGTTTTCCATCGAAATTCTTCCGCCCTCGAAGCGATCGGGATCTTGGTCGAGCAGGTCAGGAGTTGCCGAAACCCTTGTCCAGCAGGTCGAACAGTTCGTCGGCGGTGGCTTCCTCGAGGTCGCCGTCGTCGTCGGGCCCGCGCCTGCCGTCGTTCCAGTCGGCGAGGATCGCGGCGAGCCTGGCGCCGATCCGCTCTCGTTCGCGCCGGTCCGCGGAGAAGACGGCGAGCGCGCCGGAGAGCCTGTCGAGCTCGGCGTCCACGCCGGGAGCGACCTCCTCGCCGACCAGTTCGCCACGCAGGTACTCGGCGAGCGCTGACGGCGTCGGATAGTCGAAGACCAGGGTGGCGCTCAGTTTCAGCCCGGTGGCCGCGTTGAGCCGGTTCCGCAGCTCGACCGAGGTCAGCGAGTCGAAACCGAGTTCCCGGAAGGATCGGTCCGGCTCCACG
The DNA here is from genome assembly GCF_042647925.1 of Amycolatopsis speibonae. Classification (NCBI taxonomy): domain Bacteria; kingdom Bacillati; phylum Actinomycetota; class Actinomycetes; order Pseudonocardiales; family Pseudonocardiaceae; genus Amycolatopsis; species Amycolatopsis speibonae. The sequence continues at coordinate 105,113 of NZ_JBHRWK010000092.1, read as the reverse complement.
TGCGCCGGGTCGTGGTACCCGAGGACCAGCGCGGCCTGTTCCCGGACCACCTCCACGAGTGCCTCGTCCTGCTCGGCCGCCCTCAGCCCCGCGAGGCGCGCCCCGAGGGTCGCCGTGGTTTCGCCGGCGGACGAGACCGTCGCCCGGCGAGTCACCACCTTGACGAGGCTTCGTAGCAGCGGCGGCACCTCGTCGGCGGTCGCCTGGCCCGAGCCCAGGTCCAGGTTCAGGGGCACCAAGAGCGCGTCTGCACGGGCGCGGGCCGCGTCGAACAGCGCGAGCCCCTGCTCGGGACTCAGCGCGCCACTGCCCGACCGGGAAACCCTTGCCCGGTCCGTGGTGCTGAGCGTCCCGCCCATGCCGCCGTTTTCCTGATCCCACAACCCCCACGCCAACGACAACCCAGGCATTCCCTCCGACCGGCGATGAGCCGCGAGAGCGTCCAGGAAAACATTCGCCGCCGAATAGTTCGCCTGCCCCGGGTTACCGAACACCCCCGACGCCGACGAGAACATCACGAACTCGGCCAGATCGCTGTCCTTCGTCAACTCGTGCAGATTCCACGCCGCGTCCGCCTTCGGACCCAGCACCCCGGCCACCCGGGCAGGAGTCAGCGACTCCACCACACCGTCGTCCAGCACACCGGCGGTGTGCACCACCGCTGTCAACGGACGCTCCACAGTGGACAACGCTTCGGCCAGGGCGGCCCGATTCGCCGCGTCGCAAGCGAGCACCGACACTTCGGCACCCAGGCCGGTCAGCTCACTCACCAGCTCGGCCGCACCCGGCGCCTGCTCGCCACGCCTGCTGAGCAACACCAGATGCCGCGCACCCTGGCCGACCAGATGCCGGGCCACCAACGCACCCAGACTCCCCGTGCCACCGGTGATCAGCACCGATTCCTCGACATCAAGGGACCTCGGCACGCTCAGCACGACCTTGCCCACATGCATCGCCTGCGACATGAACCGGAACGCCTCCGGCGCCTGCCGCACATCCCACACCCGAGACGGCAACGGCGACAACGCACCAGCCTCGAACAACCCCACCAGCTCGGCCAGCATCTCACCGATCCGCACCGGACCGGCCTCCACCAGATCGAACGCCTGGTACCGAACCCCGGGGTAGTCGGTCGCGACCTCGCCCGGCTCGCGAACGTCGGTCTTGCCCATCTCCGCGAACCGGCCACCACGCGGCAACAACCTCAACGAGGCGTCAACGAACTCACCGGCCAACGCGTCCAAGACCACATCCACACCACGACCTTCAGACGCCGCAAGGAACTTCGCCTCAAAGTCAGTGTCACGCGACGACGCCAGACGATCATCCGCCACACCCAGCGCGCGAACCGCGTCCCACTTGGCAGCACTCGCCGTCGCGAAAACCTCGACACCCCAATGCCGGGCCAACTGCACCGCGGCCATCCCGACCCCACCGGCGGCCGCGTGAATCAACGCCGCCTCACCGGAACGGACATCCATCAAATCACGCAAGGCATAGAACGCCGTGAGAAACACGATCGGCACCGAAGCCGCATCCACAAAGGACCAGCCGGCCGGAATCCTGGCCAGCATCCGGGAGTCCGTCACCGCCACCGGACCGAACGCCCCCGACAACAGCCCCAGCACCCGGTCTCCAGGGACCAGCCCCGTGACACCGGAACCGACCTCCAGCACCACCCCGGCA